>QMPB01000019.1 GCA_003648395.1 Bacteroidota bacterium | reverse complement strand
TTTATTTTCTCAGTATCTTAAAAAAACTTCTCGCTCTACATTTTTGGCAATTCTCATTGCCTCTAAAGCGGCTGCAAAGATAGTTACCTTTTTTACTTTTACAAGTAGTTTTTTGATTTATTTTGATAATTGTTTTAATCAATACGTAATTACATGATTTAGTGCAAAATAAAAGCAATAATACTTAAGTATTATTGCTTTTATTGCGATATATTAGATATATTATTTCCTCATTATAGTAACAGAGCCATTCATTTCTGTCTCTTGACCATCTGCCAAGTAAAGATTCCAATAATAAACACCATCTGTTAGATTATCTGCACTCCAATCATTTTGGTAATTATTACTTTCATATATCTTTTTTCCCCACCTATTAAAAATAATCAATTTACTGTTTGGAAAACTTTCATAAAAGTCTTTAGTCGTTCCTTTCAGAATAATTTTAAATACGTCATTGCTACCATCGCCATTTGGTGTAATAATATTAGGAACCTCAACATCACAATTAGTAGATGTAATATCTATTTCATCCTCACAGCCTCCTGCAGATAAATGCATAGTAAAAGTTCCTTCATTCTCCTCTTTAAAGAAATAAAAATTAGTAATACTTGCGACAACACCATCTTTAGTCCAAAGATAACTGTAACTATGGCCATTAGGGGGGACAGGCCCTCTCATTCTTACTCTTTGATAAGTACAAACATCTTGATTTCCTACTGTCCAATCCTCTCCTGGCATTGGACTTTCTTCAGATGCCATATACGGAATAGACATAATAAAATTGTCATGATTCATAATATTAACAATCTGAGTGGCTGAGCATTTTACACTTGGACTAATAGTAGCATTACTAATACTTATTGAGTATTCTCCAGATTCGCTAACTAATATTTTTTGAATATCTTCTCCTGTACTCCACTTATAAATATTTCCAGGATCAACAAAACCTGCATCTAACTCATAGGGAGCACCATCAATCCATAGACAAGTATCATCATTTAATTCAGGAGGACGTATAGGAACAACCGTAAAAGTATCTATATCTCTACACCTTGTATTCTGCCCTCCATCTACCATTAGTCTATACTTACCTGACATATTAGTTGTAAATGTTTGACCTGCTCCAACAGGTGCACCACCAGCATAAATATTAGTCCAATTAAAAACCTGTCCTTGACCTGCATCATAAGTAACACTACCTGGTTCACAGAAGGCGCTATCTAGCAATGTACCATTAATATGTGGTTGATAAACCACATCAATAACTTTCTTATCTCTTCCGGGACACACCATTGTTGTTGACCCATCATTTGTTTCTATACTTAAAATATGCTGCCCAACACCTAGGCTAGAACTATTAATACTTACAGAATCTTGCGAAGTAGGTATCCCCATTGAAACTCCATCCATAGACCAAAGATAATTAACAGTTGTAGTATCAGCATCACCATTGACAATTATATTTTCACCCTCACAAAGAAGAGTATCTGTTCCTAAACTAACGGCCATACCTCTTACAACAATACAGTATGAAAAAGTCTGTGAACCATAATATGGGCAAGCCTCATCATGTATAGAAGCTGTAAAACATTTAGGAATTGTTGTAACATCAGCAATTGTAGGTAACCATGAGAATTCAGCATACGCACTATCGGTACCATTATAATGAGGAATAAAAGACGCCCCAGATATTCCATGATTCCATTCTATATGAAATTTTTCTGGATTTCCTACCACACTTGAGTTAAATGTATCAATATCAAAGCCATTGACATGAAATGTGATAGGATCTGGACCTAAACATTCTTCTAAATAATAAATAGTATCTGCAGGATTGTATGTTGATGTTAATAAAGTATCCATCCCACTTAATATAGGTATATTATTACTACAGGTTGTTACCATTAATTGAATATCTCGATATACAGTTCCAATAAGAGTTGCAACCCCATTTATTCTTCGCCACTCTTCAACTTTAATACCTGTTACAGTAGTTAATATTGCTGAAGGAGTAAAACAAAGATCACCAGTCACAGGGTCTAGAGTAATTGGAGTAGAGGAGCTAAGGAAATTAGAAGCACTATATGAACCCACATAATTAACAGAAGAATTAAACCCATTAGTATATGGGGCATAGAAAGAGTAAACCAGTGAATCTCCATCTGGGTCTATTGCTCCATGGTTAAAACAAAAGCTTTGGTTATTACAAACAATAGCAATTGGTTTGTTAGAGAATGTTGGTGAACTATTACCATAAGCAGTAAGATTATTTAGCTTTGCAGGCATAAACCAACTATTAAAATCATTATTAAGGACAGTGCTAATCAAGTTACGATTACCATCTGCCCAATTTAACTCCCAATAATTGCAAGGAGTTAATGTAACTGTAGCTTGATATACATATTCTTGAATACCATATGCTGAACCTGTACTGCAATAAGTAGGAGCAGCACTACAACCTGGCGTAATTTCTTGACCCGAACCTGCAAGAAGGGGCAAATTTTTACTAAAATGACTTGTCGCATCTGTAGTACATTCAAAATCAATATCAACACTAGTTGGGGCTTGAACACCACTACAGTCTCTATAAAAAGACAATGTAATAAGATAAGTAGCGCCTCCTAAGCATGTATAGGTTAAGTCGGCACCGGCAAAGTGAGATGCTTTAACTTGGGGTGAAAATAATGTTGCAATAATAATTAATAATACCTGTAGTGTTTTCTTCATAATATTTAATTTGACTAATAATTAATTTATAACTTTAGTTACACAGTTTATGACACATAAATAAACTAATAGTTTAATTGCTTAAATATTTTTTAATAATATTATTTCTAGATTTTCTATCTCCTTTAATTTCAATATAATTAAAATCAAATACATTACAATATTTTTTATAAATATCAAATATATAATCTCTTCTATCTTCATCCTCTCGCAAAATATCAAACTCCCATTTTATATCGGGTTTACACAATATATACAAATCAAACTTTTGATTTTGAAAGAGAGTTTCTATTTTCTTAGGGCAATATTTAAACTTATCTTCTGCCCAAATTTTCATAGTAAGCATTTCCGTATCACAAATGCATATCTTCTTGTTACTGTCAATACTTGTTGATTTATCAAATTGCACTTTCGCAATTTCAATTAAATCTTCCATTGAATACTTCGAGGGATTCTCAAAATTTAATAGATATTCTCTAGCATATTCATCAACTAGATATCCATCAAACTCTTTCTCAATAAACCTTGCCAAAGTTGATTTACCACTTGACTCTGGACCAATAATAGCTATTCTAAACATGAATTATTCTTTAAAGAATCTCTCCAGGCTTTATAACCTAAGAAAGCCAAAACTAAAAACACAAAGTACTGTATTCCTGTAAATCCAAATCCTTTTACAAAATATAGTGGAATGGAAACAATATTTACAGCTATCCAAAGAATCCAACTTTCCAGTTTTTTGTTAGCCATCATCCACATAGCTGCGAAAGCTGCTCCAGTAGTAAAAGTATCTAAATATGGTGTTACTTTTCTAAATTCTAATACACTTCCAGAAGAAATATGTATCCATATATAGTGTAGAGTTTGAGTAAAATTCATATCAACAGAAATCACATCAAATAATAAATACATTAACAATACAAAAGCTGATGAGAAAACAAAGATTAATATCGAGATTATGTAATCGTGCAAAGTCAATTTTGAAACAAGCAATTTACCTTCACTATTGGAATTACTAATTCTAGCCCACATATACCACCCATAAATACTCATCATAGTGTAATAAATATTTATTATTAAATCACCGAATAATTGCCAACGATATAGAAGAAAAATATATAATCCTGTACTTATTATTCCTGTTGGATATACTTTAATATCTTCTTTTTTGGCGTAAAAGACACTTAAAACACCAAGAAATGCAGCAACAAACTCCAACAATATATATATAAAGCTAGTATTTTTATATGGAGCAACAAGGAAGTCTATAACTATATCCATAATTAATATTAATAGATAGCAAATGTAAATTGAAAGCTAATTAGTTTGACAAGAAAAATAATCTTTAGAAAGTACAGTATTTATTTAACGAAGTATACTTATTGTACCCCCTTTTTCAGTATTGACTTTATCATTTAAAATTAAAGAATAAAAATAAGTGCCATCAGCAAGATTTTCTGCCTTCCAATTATTCTTATAATCTAAAGATTGATATACAACCTTACCTTTTCTATCTAATATTGTAAGTGAACTGCCAGAATAATGATTAAGACCCTTGATAAAGAATACATCATTAACACCATCACCATTAGGAGTAAACACATTAGGAATCATAAGTTGACAATCGTTAATATGAACTAATACTTGAGTATGTACAGTGTCGACACAACTGGCAACTTCTAACTCAATAAGTTCATCTCCAGGCTTCAAATTGTCTACATAAACTTCTGACCTATTTAAATCTGAAACAGACCATTTATAATTATATTCTTCACCACTCATTCCTGCATTTAATAAAAGAGACTCGTGATTACATATCTCATTTTTTGCTACAATAATAGGCTGAGGTTTAGCTATTATTATCACATTAATCCTATCAACTCCTAAAAGGCTATCATTAAGCCAATATTGCAAATAATAATTACCAGATTCAGTAAATTTATTTGAAATACCCTCATTACTATTCCACACAAAAGACAAATTTTCAAAACCTACTGTATCAATAATATAAATAAAAGAACTATTTACACAAGTATCATCAGGCAAGAAAACGTTAACAGTAGAATTATTAGATCTTCTAGTAATAGCTCTAACAGTTTTTTGGGAACTATTATATACTTCCATATTTGAAATTGAAGAATATGAAATAGTATTACTATTATTATCTGCAACAACTTCTTCATAATCGTCGAGAATATTTATTTTTTTAGCTACAATAACCTGAGTCTTTTCTTTTTTTACTCTGTATAATCTCTTTTTAAATGAAGGCTTTAGTTTTGCATTATTCTCAACTGCCAAAGATGAATTCTTAATAATAGCTTTTGGTTCAATAAAAACATTCCTTATAGAATCTTCAACTACAATTTGCTTGATATTTTCTTTGTTATCAGTTATTTCAATATTACCATTATTTATAGTTTTTTCTTGGGGAATAATCTCCTCAACAATTTGATTTTTCTGATTCTGTGTTTTAGAGAATTGTAATCCCACGAACATCAACAAGATAGAAATAGATGCAGCAACAGCATAAAGAACATATTTAGTTAAAGATTTTTTAGGAGCAATTGAATTAATACCAATGCTATTTACAATATCAGCCTCTAAATCTTGAAAATAATTATTAGGCGTAACAAGAGAGTTCTTGCCTTTTAGCTTAGACAACAGCTCTGAATCCTTTAATTCATCTTCAAAGAAGTCAATATGTTTACTATTCTTTTCCATATTAGATATAGCTATGACATTATATTAATCTCATGGTTTAATCTTGTTTTAAATTTTCTTCAATTTTCTTCACCGCATAATGATAAGATGCTTTTAAAGAGCCTTCTGTAATATTTAGTATTTGAGCAATTTCACGATACTTTAAATCATCAAAATATTTCATATTAAAAACAAGGCGTTGTTTTTCAGGTAGTTTTACTAGCGCATTATGTAATCTTCTTTCTATTTCCTCACCAGAGATATTTTCATACTGCACTTTACTCTCAAGATACTGACTAACTTTATCTAGCGGAATATTTTTTTTCTTTTGCATTTTACGAAAATAATTAATGCTTTCATTGGTTGCAATTCTATAAATCCAAGAAAAGAGTTTAGAATCACCACGAAAACTATCAAGAGACTTCCAAACTTTAATAAAAACATCTTGAGTTACATCATTCGCATCTTCATGGTCGTAAAGGATTCGGCGAATATGCCAATAAATTCTTTCTTTATACTGACTCAATAAAACACGAAAGCCGCGCTCACGAGTCTGTGAGCTACGGCATAAGTCTATTATTTCTTGATCAGTATATTGGGGCATAGTGCAAAATTACAAATTAATGCCCATAATATTATTTCTTACGTTCAATACTTCTAATTGCGGCATCAACAATATCTTGAGTATCTAAACCATATTTTACCATTAAATCGTCTGGAGTTCCACTTTCACCAAACTCATCATTTACAGCTACCATTTCAATTGGAGCAGGATTATTTAAAGCCAATAATTGAGCAATACTATCTCCTAGACCTCCATTACGCAAATGTTCTTCTGCAGTAACAACACACAAAGTTTTAGCAACAGAATTTAAGACTGCTTTTTCATCCAAAGGTTTAATAGTATGTATATTTATTATTTCTGCATCAATACCCTTGTCTGCCAATATTTCACCCGCTTCAATAGCTTTCCAAACCATATGACCAGTTGCAATAATAGTTACATCCTTACCTTCGTTAAGCATCAGTGCTTTTCCAATTTCAAACTCTTGATCAGCAGGAGTAAACACAGGCACTTTAGGTCTACCAAATCTAAGATAAACTGGACCTTCATAATCAAGAATAGCAAGGGTAGCAGCTTTTGTTTGATTGTAATCACAAGGATTAATAACCACCATATTTGGTAGATTTTTCATCATTGAAATATCTTCCATAGTTTGGTGAGTTGCACCATCTTCACCTAATGTCAAACCAGCATGTGATGCGCATATTTTCACATTTTTATTAGAATAAGCAACTGATTGACGAATTTGATCAAGCACTCTTGCTGTAGAAAAGTTAGCGAAAGTACCCGTAAAAGGAATTTTACCAGCGGTAGCAAGTCCAGCAGCCATGCCAATCATATTAGCTTCAGCTATTCCCACTTGGAAAAATCTATCAGGAAATTGTTCTTTAAAATCACCCATTTTCAATGAACCTATTAAATCGGCACAAAGAGCAACCACATTTTCGTTACTATTACCAGCTTCTGTTAAACCATCACCAAAACCAGATCTAGTATCTTTTTTCTCTGTATATGTGTATTTTTTCATAATTAATACAATGCTAAATTGTTAAAATGCTAAATTGTTAAAAAACAAAACAACACTATCTAATAAAATTAATAATCGCCTAAAGTTTCTGGTAATTGCGACAAAGCATTGGCAAGTTGTTCGTCATTTGGAGCAGCTCCATGCCATTTGTGAGTACCTTCCATAAAGTCAACCCCAGCTCCCATTTCGGTATGCATTAGAACAACAATTGGTTTTCCTTGATTAGCAGCAGCTTTTGCTTCTGCCATCACTTTCACAACATCTGCCATATCGTTACCCTTCATCTCCATAACTATCCAACCAAAAGCTTTCCATTTAGCTGCCAGATCACCAAGATTCATAACCAACTCAATGGGTCCATCAATTTGTTGTTTATTATAATCTACTGTAGCAATAATATTATCTACATTTTTTGCTGCAGCATACATAGCAGCTTCCCATACCTGACCTTCATCAAGCTCACCATCACCATGCAGAGTATAAACAATATGATTATCATTATTCAACTTTTTAGCTTGTGCATGTCCTAGAGCAACTGACAAACCTTGTCCTAAAGATCCAGATGCAATTCTAATTCCCTCTAGACCTTCAGCAGTAGTTGGGTGGCCTTGCAGTCGTGAACTAATTTTTCTTAGTGTACTAAGCTCTTCAACAGGAAAGAAACCTGAGCGAGACAAAACACTATACCAAAGAGGAGCAATATGGCCATTTGATAGATAGAATACATCTTCACCATCAGCTTCCATTGAGAAATTTTCGGCGTCATATTCCATAATATTTTGGTATAAAGCAGTTACAAAATCAGCAGCACCAAGAGAACCCCCTGGATGCCCTGAATTAACTGCATGTATCATTCTTAAAATATCACGACGAACTTGAGTCGCAAAATCTTGAAGCTGTTTAATGTCTGTCATAAAGTATTTATTTTAGAATTTGTGCAAAAGTACACTTATCGTTTTAATAAATTAAGAGTGTTGAAAAGATTTAACAAAAGGTATTTTTAAAAATTCTCCTTCATTACTTCCAAGAAATCAGGATGCAATTTCTTATTAAAAGCCAATATTTCTTTGCCAAAAATATAATTATCACCTCCTGAAAAATCTGACACTTTTCCTCCTGCTCTTTCCACAATAAAACTACCAGCTGCAACATCCCAAGGGCGAAGTCCATACTCAAAGAAACCATCCATTCTACCACAAGCAACATAAGCTAGGTCAATGGCTGCAGAGCCCAAACGTCGAACGCCGCGTGTATTTTTTAAGCAATAAGTAAAGACATTCATATAATCATCGAGTCGAGAATAATCGTAATAAGGAAAACCTGTTGCCAAAAGAGCATCATTAAGAGTACTGGCATTTGAAACATCAATTGGCTGGTCATTTAAGAACGCAGGACTATGCTCATAAGCATAAAAAACCTCATCAAGATTTGGCTCATAAATCACACCAACCACTATCTCATCATCGCGTTTTAAAGCTATAGAAATACAGAATGGTGATAGTCCATGAATGAAATTTGTAGTGCCATCAAGTGGGTCAACTATCCAATTGAAAGTATCAGACTTTTTATCAATAGTTCCTTCTTCGGTAATAAATCCTGCTGGAGGAAAAATCTTAGAAAGTCCTTCAACAAGGTATTTCTCAGCAGTTTTATCTACATAAGTTACATAATCGTGTTCGCCTTTTACTTCTATATCTTTGGCAGAAACCTTATCTTTTTCTTCTAATAGAAACTCTCCTACTTGTCGAGTTAGTTCTACTACATTTAAACATATTTCATCAAAATTTCCCATATATTGAATTGTTAGAATATTTATTGTTCTTTGTTTGTTGTTCCATTCAAAACCTTATTATAGAACCCTACAGCCGTACGGAAGGGGTAAAGTTTTGAATTGTTAATGTGTTCTTATGTGTCTATTGTAGTTAAATAATTACATGTTATTTATTGATTTTTAAGTATAATTTTCTGATTATTTTATGGTTTTTCCATATAATATTACAATTATTGTCTGATATTTCCATAAAATACTATACTAAAAACCCATCTTCATAAAACTCATCCTTTAGCTCAACTTCCTCTATTTTATTTACTAAAGCTTCATCATATTTAGTATAAACTTTAATATAATTATCTGTCCAACCAGAAATTAGCTTCTCTCCATTATCTGTTTCTATAATATTTCCTTCAAAAAGCACCGAACATTTTCTGCCAATATTCTCACGATAAAAGACATTCTTTTTTCTATCGGAAAGCAAATGCAATGCTTGGCTACGCTTCTTCTTTTCGGCAGGACTTACAACATTCTTAAAACTTAAGGCACGAGTATTTTGCCTTTCAGAATAAGTAAACACATGAACATAAGAAATTGGCAAATTGACAATAAACTGTTTTGTTTCAGCAAAATTTTCTTCTGTTTCTGTGGGAAAGCCAACTATTAAATCAGCCGCGATACAAGCATCTGGCAAAACTGACTTAATTTTATTTACCCTATCAGCATAAAGAGCGGTATCATAAAACCGCTTCATATCTTTGAGAGTGGCATCAGATCCACTTTGCAATGGCAAATGAAAATGAGGTAGAAATACTTTTGAATTGGCAACTAAATCAACAATTTCATCTGTTAAAAGCTCAGGCTCTACTGAAGAAATTCTTATTCTCTCAATACCTTCTACTTTCTCCAATTTCACCAATAAATCATAAAAGCTTTCATCAGATCCTTTTCCAAAGTCTCCAATATTAACTCCAGTGAGTATAATTTCTTTAACATCAGTTTTGCCTATTTCAGCTGCTTTGGCAATGGTATTATCAACATTAGCAGAGCGAGAACGCCCACGAGCCATAGGGATGGAGCAATAGGTACAAAAATGATCGCAGCCATCTTGAACTTTCAGGAAACTACGTGTTCTATCGCCAAAAGAATATGATGGAAAAAATCTTTTTATCTTATTGATATTGGAAACATGAACTTCGGTAGCTCTTTCTGATTCTGGGTTTTGAATGTATTCTAAAATATTGAATTTATCATCGTTACCCAAAACTAAGTCTACTGCTTCAAGCTCAGAAAGCTTATCAGGGTTAAGCTGAGGAAAGCAACCCATTACGGTAACTTTCGCATTAGGATTTCGCTTTTTAGCTTGCTTGGCTGCTGTTTTGGTTTTCTTTTCTGCAAGTTGAGTTACTGAGCAAGAGTTTATAACATAATAATCAGCTTCTTCTTTGAAGTCAACAATTTGGTATTCGCTCTGAGGGAACATCTTGCTAATGGCAGAAGTTTCTGAGTAGTTTAGCTTGCAGCCTAATGTATGGAATGCTATCTTCTTCAATAATTAATTAGTTTACGGCTATAAAAAACTTCAATCTCGTCGTTGTCCTCGTATTAATATTCTGTCATTTACTTAAGTAAACTCCCGAATATTAACACTTCGTCCGCCTCGACCTTGACGTTTTTTATACACCTCTTATTTTCTGTACAAAAATTCTATACGTCTATTTATGAATGCTGCAAAGATATGGGAAGAAGTTAGAATAATTTGATTTTAATTTAATAAAACTTACGGACAGCTTAAAAATTTCAATTAATGTGGTTACATATATTGGTTAAACCACTTCTAGATAGCTATGCTATTATTTTTAGACGCTGATTATTATGATATGATAGTATTTTTCATATGGAAAAATCAAGAAATCATAAATAATCCAAACCTTGCGTCTTAGCGGCTTTGCGAAAGATAGAACTCCTAATAAACCATAAACTTCTCCATCAAAACTCCTTCTTTAGAACTAACTTTTATAAAATACATTCCACTTTGGAGCTTCAATGATAAATCTATACTATTTGATAATGCTTCAGTAAGTTTTTCATACACAATTTGTCCACTCAAACCATAAATACTAATCCGAGTTGTAGAATTTATTGCTTTATCAAATTGAATTGAGAATTGACCGTTAGATGGGTTGGGTACTATTTTTAGAGTCTTCTTGTTTATTGATTCTCTATTTGATATTGCCGTTGGACTAGTAGTAAGCACATTAGTATGAGTCCATTCATGAACTCCATCATCAACTATCCAATCGTAATCTGCGAGTTTCTTACCTTCTCCATACCATGGATTCATATAATAAATTGTATTTCCACTCTTGCCATAGCCAACTACAAAGTGACCTCCACCAGAATACCAGCCCCAACGTATTACAAAAGGACGTGTATTAAAGAGCTCATCATCTATTGCTGCTTTCGTTAAAGTATTTGCTGTTCCATAATTAGTAATGCCGGAGAAAAACAGAAGAATATCTTTTATACTTCCACTATAACCATAATTATAATTCCAGTAATTACAGCCCTGATTTGGATCATTACAACAGTCCAGATTACCGAAGTTATGCCAAGTAGCTGTTGTTCGGGTATATTCTGCAATTTCGCATTGATCAGTGGTATCTCCATAATAATCAACTATACATTTTGAAACTCCTGCCCAACACCATTCTGTTTGTTCTTGCTCTACCTCTCCTACTGTAAGAATTTGAGCAAAAGAAATATTTACAGCAAAAAAAATAAAAATTAATATTGAATATATCTTTCTCATTATCTTTTATTTAGCAGTTCAATTAAATCACTTGGGCTATAAGTTTTTTGTAATTCCATATTTCTAGAATTAATAAACATTTTAGCTGATGTAAGTGGTAAATATTCTTCCTTTACTGCATTTCTAACAATCAAGAAATCACTAGTAATTGCTGTTAGTCTTAAAACTCCTGATACATTCTTGCCCTTATTTTCATTCATCGTTTTCTGAATATCCTCAGCCAAAACACTTGCTCCAAAATCAGCAACTTTAAACTCATTTCCTATATTCTGCACATTAAGTAAGGCTCTATATTCTCCATTTACAACTATTGGAACTCGCCACGTTTTATTTGAATTATCCTTGGTTTCAGAATACCAAATAAACTCAAGGGGTTCGCCAAGCTCTGTCTGCTTAAACTCTTCTCTGCTGTTAAAGCCAAAGGAAATTTCATCATTGATTGGAATTTTCTCTAAAACTGATTGTAGGTTTCTTTCTGCAAATATTTTTATATCACTTATGGTATTCTGCCCAATTAAAACTTGACTAAAGATTACTAGGAATAGACCTAATAGTATGTTTTTTGTTGAATTCATATATTCTAATTGATTAATTATTTACAATGCGAAGATATGAATTATTAAGTTAATTTTCATAATAGTATTTATGCCATTTTATCTCATAAATAAGACAATATTAGATATTTTTATCATATCTATGAGAAATATTTAGGTGTTTTTGTCTTATTGATAAGAAACATTTAGGTGTTTTTATCTCGTTAATAAGAAATTATTGTATATTTGCAGTATGGAAAAGCACATAATACCACAAAGTAAAGATAATATAAAAAATATTATTATTCAGAATCAGCAAAGGTTCAAAGAGTTAAACATAATAAGTCGTTCTGTAGAAATAGAAAATAATGGTAATTATGTATTTGTGGGACTGCGTCGTGTTGGGAAAACTTATTTACTATACCAAATAATAAAAGAAAACGTAAATAATATTGAAGATGTTCTTTTCATAAACTTTGAAGATGAGAGATTAATTGGCTATGGTTATCAAGATTTAAACTTGCTTTTGGAAGCTTATTCAGAACTTTACAAAAAGAAGCCAATACTATTTCTTGATGAAATTCAGAATATTGAAAATTGGGAGAAATTTGTAAGGCGACTATGCGACAATGATTATAAAGTATTTGTAAGTGGTAGCAATGCAAAAATGTTGAGCTCAGATATTTCCACTACTCTAGGAGGCAGGTTATTTATTAAAACCATTTCTCCTTTGTCATTTTTAGAATTTCTGAAATTCAATAATTTAAAATTAAAACAGAATTTTGAATATACTGATCAGTTATTCCTAATGAAGGAACATTATGCTGAATACATAAAATTCGGTGGTTTACCAGAAGTAGTGCGTTTTAAGAATAAGAGGGAATATCTTTCAAATATTTATCAGAAACTACTTTATGGTGATTTAATAGCACGATTTAATATCTCAAACCAAATGGCAGTGAAGTTATTGGTTAAAAAGCTTGCAGAAAGTGTTAATAATGAAACTTCTATTAATAGGATTAAGAATATTATTAAATCAGCAAATATTCAAATTGGCAATAATACTCTTTTCGAATATATAAGCCATTTAAAGAGTTCATTCATTATTCACGACATTCAAAATTATACTAATAAAATAGTTGACAGAGAACTCAAGAAGAAATATTATTTTGCTGACACCGGATTACTTTCTCTTTTTCTGATAGACCAAAATAGTAAATTATTAGAGAATTTAGTTTTTTTAGAACTTAAAAGAAGGTCTCAAGATGATATATTTTATTATAAGAGAAATATTGAAGTTGACTTTTATGTTCCGAATCAAGGTTTAATGATTCAAGTTTCTTACGATATTAGCGATATAGAAACCCGCAAACGAGAATTTAAAGCACTTATAAAAGCAATGGATGCCGAAGGATTAGATTCTGCAATGATTATCACCTACGACTATGCAGAGGTAGTTGAAATTAAAGGGAAGAAGATAGAAGTAATTCCTGCTTGGAAGTGGATGTTAAATAATTAGTAATATTAATATCATTTAATACTATCAACTAACAAATAAGACCCATTCAAACTATCAGAACAATAGATTTTATATGATTTGAAAAAGTATAGCGTATCTTCCACCAATGAATAATCAACAGAAATATCATAATTGGTAGGTTCAACACTAACACAATTAATTTTCACTTTCGTTGGATCTAGTTTTGGCGCCACAACTATTGTTACTGTAACATTATTGCTTGCAGGTGCAGGGCAAAAATCATCAGTGACATTAAAATTGAGTGCGTAAGTTCAATTAGTAAATGCAACTTTTAGGGTTAATAATCTGAATTTTCCCTATTGATTACCTTCATCATAAAGATATGCAATAATTTTTAAAAAAATTATTGCATATCTAAAATTTCGAAAACCTTTTTAAGCTCAATCCCCCTAATAAATATCATATTAAACCACCCTTTATAATAAGGAAATCCGTATCTTTGCCACGCTATTTTAATTTAATCTAAATAAGGCATAATGGCAAAAGACGAACAAGAAATCATTGGGGATGTTACTTCCTCTGACTATAAATATGGATTTGTTACTGACATTGATACTGATACAATAGCTAAAGGGTTAAGCGAAGATACTGTCAGATTAATATCCAACAAGAAAAATGAGCCAGAATGGCTTTTAGAATTCCGATTAAAGGCTTATAAAAAATGGCTTACAATGGAACAGCCTAATTGGGCGCATTTGAATATTCCAGAAATCAATTTTCAAGATATTATATATTACTCTGCTCCTAAAAAGAAAAAGGAGTTGGAAAGCCTTGATGAGGTTGACCCTGAATTAATTGATACTTTCAATAAGTTGGGAATTTCTCTCGAAGAGCAGAAGGTTCTTTCTGGAGTAGCTGTGGATGCTGTAATCGACAGTGTTTCGGTGAAAACGACTTTCTCTGATACTCTCGCCAAACAAGGTATTATCTTTATGTCTTTTAGCGAGGCTGTGCAGGAGCATCCTGATTTGGTAAAGAAATACCTCGGTAGTGTGGTTCCAATAGGCGACAATTATTTTACTGCTCTTAATTCCGCGGTTTTTAGCGATGGCTCTTTCTGCTATATTCCTAAAGGAGTACGCTGTCCTGTTGAGCTAAGTACATATTTCAGAATAAATGCTGCAAATACAGGACAATTTGAAAGAACACTTCTTGTTGCTGACGAAGGTGCTTATGTGAGTTATCTTGAAGGCTGTACTGCTCCTCAACGTGATGAAAATCAGTTGCACGCTGCAATTGTAGAGATTATTGCTCACAAAGATGGTGAGGTGAAGTATAGCACTGTTCAGAATTGGTACCCAGGCAATAAAGAAGGTAAAGGAGGTATTTTTAATTTTGTTACCAAGCGTGGACTTTGCGAAGGGGATAACTCTAAAATATCATGGACTCAGGTAGAAACGGGCTCTGCTATTACTTGGAAATATCCTAGCTGTGTACTTAAAGGTGATAATTCTGTTGGAGAATTTTATTCTGTGGCTGTAACTAATAACTATCAGCAGGCAGATACTGGTTCTAAAATGATTCACCTTGGTAAGAATACCAAGAGCACTATTATCTCAAAAGGTATTTCGGCAGGAAAAAGCCATAATAGTTATCGTGGTCTTGTGAGAATAAATTCTAAAGCTGATAATAGTAGAAACTTCTCTCAATGTGATAGTTTATTACTTGGTAGCGAGTGTGGTGCGCATACTTTTCCTTATATAGAAAGTAATAACCCAACTGCAATATTGGAACACGAAGCTACAACCTCTAAAATTTCTGATGAGCAATTATTCTACTGCCAGCAAAGAGGAATTAAACAGGATAAAGCCATTGGACTTATAGTAAATGGTTATGCAAAAGAAGTACTTAACAAGCTTCCTATGGAATTTGCTGTGGAGGCACAAAAGCTATTATCTATAAGCCTTGAGGGTAGTGTTGGATAATTATTAATTTAGAAATTGAACGTAGAAACAAATATAAATATGTTACAAATAAAAGATCTACACGTAAGTGTTCAAGGAAAAGAAATTATTAGTGGATTGAACTTGACAGTAAATGCAGGAGAAGTTCACGCTATTATGGGCCCTAATGGGACCGGAAAAAGCACTCTAGCAATGGTAATTGCTGGTAACGAAACCTATGAGGTTACCTCTGGAGAAATTATTTACAATGGTAAAAACCTTTTGGAGTTACCAATAGAAGATAGAGCTCGTGAAGGTGTTTTCTTGGGCTTTCAATATCCAGTGGAGATTCCAGGTGTTAGTATGACTAATTTTATGCGCACTGCCATCGACGAGATTAGAGAATACCGAGGTCAAGAGCCATTAGGTGCTGGTGCTTTTCTTAAATATATGAAAGAGAAAAAAGCTTTAGTAGAATTACAAGATAAACTTAATAATCGTTCTGTAAATCAAGGTTTCTCTGGGGGTGAAAAGAAGAAGAATGAAATCTTCCAAATGGCAATGCTTGAACCTAAACTATCTATTCTTGATGAAACAGACTCAGGTTTGGATATTGATGCTTTAAGAATTGTTGCCAATGGAGTAACTAAACTCAAATCCAAAGACAACGCTACCATTGTAATTACTCACTACCAACGTTTGCTTGACTATATAGTGCCTGATTTTGTGCATGTTATGTATGATGGTAGAATAGTGAAGACTGGTGATAAATCTCTTGCTCTCGACCTTGAAGAAAGAGGTTACGATTGGATTAAGGAAGAGCTTAAAGCAAAATAAATTATGGCTAAAAACAAAGAAATAGGTTTAGACCTTAAGGCTGCATTAATCCATAAGTTTGATTTGGTAAAAGAATCAAGAAAGGATATTGAGCCTGGTTTTTTGACTAATAAAAGAGATAAAGCTAAATTGATATTTGAAAAATTAGGGTTTCCAAATACTTCAATTGAACTTTGGCGTAAAACAAATATTAAGAAGTTTGTTGAGAAAGATTATGAGCTAGATTTTGAAGCCAATGGCGTTTCTAATACCGAAGAAAATCTTGGTTTTAGATGCGATATTAATCAGTTCGATACCGACCTTTATACTTATCTCAATGGGCAGTGGATTGATGGTGCTGACGGAATTACAACCTACGAAAACGGAACAATAGTAGGAAGTTTATCTTCTGCAATAATTGCATTTCCTGAGCTTATTGAGAAATATTTTGGTGCTTCAATTGACAATGAAACAAATGGACTAATTGCTCTTAATAGTGCACTATATACTGATGGATACTTTATTTATGTTCCAGATGGAGTTGAGCACGACAGAAGTATTCAAGTAGTAAATATTATCGATAGCGATAAGAATATTTTCTCTAATACAAGAAATTTAGTCATTCTAGGAGAGAATTCTAAAATGTCACTTGTTCATTGCGACGATTCTGTTACTGATAACCATAGTTTTATCAATAATGTTACTGAAATAAGCCTTGAAAGAGGTGCTAAACTAGATTTCTATAAGCTTCAGAATAAGGATGACAATGCTGCTGTAATGACTAATACTTTCATAAAGCAAGCGCAGGATTCTAATCTGAATACAAATACCGTAATTCTCAATGGCGGACTGGTTAGAAATGATACTCACGTAGCCTTAAATGGTCGTGGGGCGAATGCCGATGTTATAGGTTTATACCTAATGGATAGAAAGCAATTTGTTGATAATCATGTATTTATTAGTCATAATGTGCCTAATTGTACCAGTAATCAGCTTTTCAAGGGAATAGTAGATGAAGAAGCACGGTCGGTTTATAATGGCCATACTTTAGTACAAAAAGGTGCTCAACAGACTCTTGCTTTACAGAATAATAATAATATCCAGCTTACAAATACTTCCAAGGTAGATAGTCATCCATTCTTGGAAATTTATGCCGATGATGTAAAATGTAGTCATGGGTCAACTGTTGGTCAGCTTGATACAAATGCAATGTTTTATCTTATGCAAAGAGGTATTTGTGAACGTAATGCTAAAATGCTGTTGATGGTAGCTTTTGTTGGTCAAATTGTAGATAGAATTCAATTGCCAAAATTAAGAGACAGCATAGACGAATTAGTACGAAAACGTTTGAAAGGAGAACTAAGTTCATGTGAACAATGTTCTATTCAGTGTACAAATCCAGATTCACCAATCGAGTTTGAAATAGATATGAGTCTGCTTTAGGAATTAGTCAGCCTTCGATACGATTTTTTTAAAATCACTCAGTCTGACGTTTTAAAATACAAAATTACAATAGCCCACGAAGTTGCATTCGTTGCTATTGTACTTGTACAATATTATGACTGCGAAGCAGTCAAAGGTAAATAACCTAGTACGTAGTGCTAGGAAACCTAGTACGTAGTGCTAGGAAACCTAGTACGTAGTGCTAGGAAACCTAGTACGTAGTGCTAGGAAACCTAGTA
>QMPB01000018.1 GCA_003648395.1 Bacteroidota bacterium | reverse complement strand
GCTAAACTTCATGAGTTTAGTATGTACTTAAACAAAAATTGGTATAAGCTTACTGCTAAAGTAGGTACTTATGATGATAATGACCCAATAGGAGTTCTTGATGTTACTATTCTTTCTAATTTGATTCTTGATGAGTTATTAGATATTAAGGATTTAAGAACGTCAAATCGTATTGAGTTTATAGGTGGTATTAGAGGTCTTGGTGAGTTGAGTAAGCGTGTTGATAATGGCGATATGGAAGTAGCTTTTGCTCTTTATGCTGTTTCAATGGATCAGCTAATTAATATTGCTGATACTGGTAATATTATGCCTCCAAAAACTACTTGGTTTGAGCCTAAACTACGTAGTGGATTAGTAATTCACTCTTTGGAAGATTAATTATAAAACTATTAAATATATAAAAGGTGAGCCATTTGGCTTGCCTTTTTTTTGTAAAATTGTAAAATTGTTTTCATTATTTCATTATGAGCTTTATAAAAAGAAATATCAATCTTATCGGCAAAATACTATTTGTATTATTAATACTATCGATGTATTTCTATAGTAGTATTGATGATAATAAGCTAGAGAAAGAGAAGATGTATTCTATAGCAGTTATTCAGAAAGTAAGAGTGAATGCAAATATTGGAGAGAGTGTATATTATGTATACTTTGTTAATGATAGCGTGTATTATTCTGAGGATAAATTTTATGTAGACGTTTATAATTTTACTCTTCAAAATATAATAGGTGCAAAAATATTAGTAAAATTTCAAGAGTCAGACCCTCAAAATAGTAAGTTATTACCAAATATACGTATTGCTGATAGTGTTAAAACTCCAAATAGTGGTTGGTCTACTATTCCTGTTGAAGAGGATAAGCGGTGTATTCTTGAATAATTTGGGGGTAATAAAAAAAGCAGATACTCAAAAGAGCATCTGCTGTATATATTTTAGAGAATATAAATTTACTTATTTTCTAGTATCTCAATAGTGTCACGTGCAATAACTAATTCTTCGTTTGTAGGAATAACCCAAACTTGAACTTTAGAGTCTTTATGACATAAGTTTATCTCTTTGCCCCTAAGTCCCTTATTGGCTTCATTATTGAAATTAATGCCAAGAAATTCTAATCCGTCTAGTACATTCTCACGAGTTTCGTCAGCATTTTCGCCAATACCACCAGTAAATACAATAGCGTCTACACCACCCATAATAGCAGCATAAGCACCAATATATTTTTTGATTCGGTATTCATACATTCTTAATGCAAGAATTGCTCTTTCATTGCCTGCTTCCGCAGCTTCTTCAACCTCACGCATATCGCTAGATACACCTGATACACCAAGAACTCCACTATGTTTATTAACTAGTGTATTGGTAGCGTTTAGCCCAATATCTTCCTTATTCATAATAAAAGTAAGTGCTCCAACATCCAAATCTCCAGTTCTTGTACCCATCATTAGACCTTCTACAGGAGTCATTCCCATACTTGTATCTACAGATTTGCCATTTTTAATGGCAGCAATTGATGCACCATTACCAAGGTGGCAAGTTATAATTTTTGAATTATTGATATCAATATCAGAAATCTCTGATAAGCGTTGCGATACAAATTTGTGACTTGAACCATGGAATCCATAACGGCGAATACCATGCTTTTTGTATAAAGCATAAGGAATAGCATACATATATGATTTTGCTTCCATAGTTTGGTGAAATGCTGTGTCAAAAACTCCACATTGTGGTGTGCCTGGCATCAATTCATTAACAGCATAAATACCCTTTAGGTTTGGTGGGTTGTGAAGTGGTGCAAGTTCTACACAATCTTCCATAGTGCTGATTACTTCATCAGTAATGCTTACACTGCCATTAAATTCCTCACCACCATGAACAACTCTATGTCCTACAGCCTCAATTTCCTTAAGGTCTTTAATGCTACCATGTTTTTCTGAAGTAAGTACTCCCAAAACATATTCTATTCCTTGCTGATGGTCAAAAATATTACCTTCCAATTTTACCTTGTCGCCATCAGAGCGTACATTCTTTATATATGAGCCGTTTAGGCCTACTTTGTCTACTAATCCTGAAGCTAAAACGCTCTCATCTTTCATGTTGAAAAGCTGGTACTTTATTGACGAGCTTCCACAATTTATTACTAATACTTTCATGTATATTCTTCTTAAAATGTCAATAAATACTAATTACCAAGATTGAAAATAGAACCATTTTTTTCTATTTTTTTACCGTCTTTATAAATGTAAAAACCATTATTGGATTTTGAACCCAACATTCCTGTTCTTACCATTCGTTTAATAATAGGAGAGGTTTTATATTTTCTATCACCATATTCATTATACAAACCTTCCATCCATTTAGTAAGCTTATCAAGACCAATACGGTCGGCCATAGTAAAAGGGCCACGCTGCATACCATAACCCATCTGCATTGTTTTATCAATTTCGGCAACAGTGCTCACACCTTCCATAAGAAGCTCACATGCTTCGTTAATCATTGGAACAATTAGTCTAGTACTAATATTTCCAGGAGTTCCATTTATTTTAATGGTTTCCTTGCCAATAGCACGGATAAAGCGATGCAGAGCATCTAGGCTTTCTTTATTGGTATTATGACATTTATTTACTTCAATTACTCTTGTTGTAATAGCAGGAGCAATAAAATGCACTCCTATAGCACGACATGGGAATTCTAACTCTGAAGCAAGGTCTGAGATTACAATGGTTGAGGCATTGGAAATTAATAATGCTTTTTTGTCAATAACTTTCTCAGCTTTTCTAAAAACTTCTTTTCGCGTTGGCTGATTAGGAATCCATTTTTTTGTATTGATAGATTCAATAACTATATTACAATCAGATATTTTGCTGTAATCTGTAGTGCCAATAATTCTTGATAGTATTGCTCGTTTATCACCTTCAGTCATTCCCCAATGACTAATAATGTTGTCAATTTGGAATCCTATTCCTTCAAAAGAACTATTTATTTTTTCTTCTGAAATTTCTATAAAAACTACATCAATGCCACTTTTGCTTA
Source organism: Bacteroidota bacterium (assembly GCA_003648395.1). The sequence continues at coordinate 15,521 of QMPB01000018.1, read as the reverse complement.
CCAATATGCTAAGCTCTTGCCCCATTGTTCCACAGCCAATTATTCCTACTTTGATAGTGTCAGAATTTGATTTCATCGACTTGTTCAATGCATAATCTTCTAATTTTTCTTTCATTAGCTTTATTTTTTATCTACATAATTAATCATTGTAGAGATTTGTTTTTATTTTACTTGATTTGCAGTTATAGCCACAAGATTAACAATATCGTTTATAGAGCAACCTCTTGATAGATCGTTAATTGGAGCTGCCATGCCTTGCAATACAGGGCCAATAGCCTCAGCACCTGCTAAACGTTGTACAAGCTTATAACTTATATTTCCTGCGTCTAAAGTAGGAAAAACTAGTACATTAGCCTTGCCTGCAATATAACTACCTGGAGCTTTGCTTTTGCCAATAGCTTCTACTATAGCAGCATCTGCTTGTAATTCTCCATCAATCTGAATCTCAGGAGCCATTGTTCTAGCAATTTTTGTTGCTTCTACAACTTTATTTACATCATCATGACTTCCGCTTCCTTTAGTGCTAAAACTAAGCATAGCTACCTTAGGCTCTAATTTTGCAATTGCTTTTGCTGTTCTGGCAGAAGCAATAGCAATTTCTGCTAATTGTTTTGCGTTTGGATTTGGGTTAACAGCGCAATCAGCAAATACCATCAAACCATCTTGCCCGAAATTCTTATCTTTTAGAACCATAATAAAAGCTCCAGAAACTACAGTGCTATTAGGTGCAGTTTTTACAATCTGAAATGCAGGACGTAAAACATTTCCTGTAGAATTTTCAGCTCCTGCTACTTCTCCATCAGCATAACCTAACTTTATTAGTAATGGACCAATATATAAAGGATCCTTACAGAATTCTCGTGCCCCAGCTTTACTAAGTCCTTTTTTATGTCGTAATTCATATAGTAAATCTACCAACTCACAATTTCTAGAATCGGTATTTGCATCGTATATTTCAGCCTTATCTATGTTTTTTAATCCAAACTGCTTTGCGTTAATTGATATTGTCTCCTTATCGCCCACAAGAATTAGTTTTGCTATTCCCTCTTGTATAATAATATCTGCAGCTCGTAAAGTTCTTTCGGCTTCTCCCTCTGGCAAAACAATAGTTTTGTATTTTCCTTTAGCAGCGCTCTTTATATTTTCTATTAAACTCATTATGTTGATAATTAATGTTGTATAACCAATTATTGTATTTTTTATTAATACTACAAAAATACTTATTAGTATCTAATATAGACTTTAATAATAGTTAAAAATTAACAGTATTGAATTGTGTAATATCAATTGGACTATTGTGATTTATGGGAAAGTTGGAAAGGCTAAGGATTATAGGCAAAGTTTAATACAGCAAACACTTAACACTAGATGCTAGTCAATGAAAACTAGGCACTACCGTTTTTTTAAATGGAAAATTATGTATTTACTAAATAATGTAATAGTTACTTATTTTGTCTAATCGTTTAATTGCTTGGACTATTATTACTGTAAAGTAACCTTTTAGTATACAATTAAGCAGATTAAACAATATTTATCTATCTTCTTCTTCCACCGTATTTTTTACGACTTCCTGATTTTGTATATTCTTTTTTATTTCTAGCAGCACTTCCGCTATTTTCTTTCTTATTCTTTGCTTTTTTCTCATGAAATGCTCCTATAGGGACAGCATTTCTATTGCCAGTTAAGTAGTTTTTATCAACTCCTGAGCTTGGTTTTTCATCATCAGCAAATTCATTTGATATTACTAATTCTTCAGGAAGTTCACGCTTCTTTACAATTTTTCCCATAAGAATCTCTATCTGAGTATGATTCTCTTGTTCCATTTCATTAATAAATGATATAGCATTACCTACTTTGTCAGCTCTGCCAGTACGGCCTATGCGGTGCATATAGTCGCCAGGGTTTTCGGAAATATCAAAGTTAATAATATGTGACACATCATTAATATCCATACCACGAGCTACTACATCAGTAGAAATAAGAACTCTTACTTCGCCAGAGATAAATTTTTTCATGGCGTTCATCCTCGTATTATGAGCTTTATTAGAGTGAATAACAGCTGCGTTTTTCTGGTTTTCAGGAGTTAGTTCTAATAATAATTTGTCAGCTTGTTTCTTGCTTTTTGCAAAAACCATTACTTTACTCAAACTTGTATCTTCTTTCAATAATAATTGTAAAAGATTTGCTTTAGTATTAAAATTAGGGACAAAATACGCCGTTTGGTTAATCTTCTCAATAGGAGTGCCATGAGGAGCTATCTCTATATGCAAAGGATTATAAACGTAGCTTTTCATAAACTTAATAGCTTCATCCGACATAGTTGCAGAGAACATAACCATCTGTTTTTTCTCAGGAAGCATTTCCAGAAGATTAGTTATTTGAGTTCTAAAGCCTAAGCTAAACATCTCATCAACTTCATCAAAAACAACCTGTTTTATTGATTTTAAGTTCAAAATACCTGTATAAGCTAAATCAAGTAATCTGCCTGGTGTGGCTATTAATACATCTGTTCCATCATAAATATCTTGCTTCTGATTTTTCATATTCACACCGCCAAATACAGCTAGTGAACGTATGTTTGAATACTCACTTAGTTTTCGAGTCTCTTGAAGAATCTGTATTACAAGTTCATGAGTAGGAGCAATTATTAATACTCTGGGCTCACGTTGATTAGAGAATTTCATGGCATTCAGAATAGGCAATAAATAGGCGAAAGTTTTACCAGTACCTGTTTGTGCTATTCCTACTACATTTCGGCCACCTTTTATTGGTGCAAAAGCTTGCTCCTGTATTGGTGTGGCATAAACATAATCTAAATCTGTAATTGCATTTAGTAATTGCTTATTTAATCCTAATTCTTCAAAAGTCATTATTGGTATTTTTATTATGAGAAGCTTTATTTTGCGGTGCAAAGATAGTGTAAATACTAGTCTAAATATTGACTGTTTATTAGAGTTTAGGATCTCCATATTAATGGAAATATATTTTTGGTCTGTTATATTGTAATTTTATATATTTTTATGCATTATTAATTGCAGAAGATTTGTTGTGTATAGATAGTTGTAATCGGGTTAGATAAGTATATAAAAAGTTAATATGAAAAACTTAAGAGTTTTTTTTTCAAATACTATGTTGATACTATTAGTGATATCATATTTTGTTATTAGTGGTATAATGTACTTTGGAGAGGGTGGTCTATTGGATATTTGGAAGTTGTCAGGAATGTTAATCCCCGATCTTAGTATTAATCATAGTCAAGAATCACTTTCCGAAATGTTTACTAAGTGGGGTCCACAGGGCAGGTTATATTATATTAGATATCAATACCGCGATTTTATTTACCCCATAATTTATTCTGTACTTATGACGGGTGTTTTAATAAGGTTAATACGACCAGTATCTCCAAATATTTGGGTTATAATTCCTTCTTTAGCTATGATTTTTGATTTTGCCGAAAACTATTTCTTAAGAGTATTGGTTTATGATTTTCCAAATTTTATTCCAGAATATATCTCATATGCATCGCTTTTTTCTACTTTGAAATGGAGTTCAATACTATTTAGTTTTATATTAATTATTATTGCTTTAATTAATAGACGCAATAAATATGCTGCTCAAAATAAATAGCCTTATCTATTAAATATTGCTTAAACTTCAGGAATAGCCTCAATTAACTCTTTAGTATAGTTTGTCTTAGGATTATTGTATAATTCATCAGCTTCACCAATTTCTTCAATTTTACCATCTCGCATTACTAATATTCTATCACTCATGTATTTTACCACCGATAAGTCATGAGAGATAAAAATATATGTAAGTCCATATTCCTTTTTGAGTTCATTAAGTAAATTAAGTACTTGAGCCTGAACAGAGACGTCAAGAGCACTTACGGATTCATCACAAACAATAAATTTTGGATTTAAAGCTAGACTGCGTGCTATCACAATTCGTTGCCTTTGTCCACCACTAAATTCGTGAGGATAACGAGAATATTGCTCTGCAGTTAGCCCAACCCTTTCTAGTAATTCTATAACTCTTTTCTTTCTTTCAGTGTTATTCTTTAATATATTATGAACTTTCATAGGCTCCATAATAGCATCCCCAATAGTAATTCGGGGATTTAACGAAGAGTATGGGTCTTGAAAAATTATCTGAATTTCTTTTCTAAGGTTCCTAAGCTCATTTTTTGGAAGTTCAGAAAGATTCTTATTCTTATAAGTAACTATCCCATTACTAGAGGGAATCATTTGTAATATTGTTCGTCCAAGGGTAGTTTTTCCACATCCAGATTCACCCACTAAACCTAAAGTTTCGCCAGGGTAAACCTCAATATTTACATTATTAACAGCATTTACGACTGCTGTAACTTTGCCAAATATATTTCTCTCAGAAACAAATGTAGTACTTAAATTATTTACCTGCAAAATAGGTTCCGATGCGTATAGTTTTTTATGTTCAGTATCTCTTTGTCGCTGGCTTATAGCCTCAAGTTTTATAGCTATTTCTTTGTCATTCAGGTTAAGGTAATCGTTTACAGTTGGCAATTGTTTACTTCGTATTTCTGTTTTTGGGCGGCAATTAATTAGCCCTCGAGTATAAGCATGTTTTGCATTATTGAATATTTGTTCAATATTACCACTTTCAATCAACTCGCCACGATACATAACTAAAACGCGCTGTGCAATTTGAGCTATTACTCCCAAATCATGAGTGATGAATATTACACTCATATTATACTTCTTTTGAAGATTCTTTAAAATTTCTAATATGCGTTTTTGAACCCTCACGTCCAAAGCTGTGGTAGGTTCGTCTGCAATAAGCAAACTAGGCTTACTAGATATTGCCATTGCAATCATAACTCTTTGTTTTTGTCCACCAGAGATTTGGTGAGGGTAGGAGTTATATATTTTTTCTGGACGAGGAAGCTCTACGTCATTAAACAATTCAATTGCTTTTATTTTTGCTTCTTTCTTGCTTATTTTCTGATGCAATATTATAGCTTCAACAACCTGGTCGCCACATTTATATACAGGATTAAGAGATGTCATTGGCTCCTGAAAAATCATACTAATATCCTTACCTCTAATATTCTGATATTCGCTTTCTGATATACTACTAAGCTCAATGTTTTTATCTTCTGTAGGATAATAATTAATACTACCTTTTGGAAGTGAGGCCATTTTAGACAGAATTCCCATAATGGCCATTGAAGAAACAGATTTACCAGAACCTGATTCCCCTACAATACCAAGAATTTCTCCTCTATAAAGTTCAAAATTAAGGTTTTTAACAGCAGTGAAAATCCCATCCTCAGTTTTAAAATCTACTTGTAAATTGCTAACTTTAAGAAGAATTTCTTTATTATTATCTGCAGAAGTATTATTGTAATTTTGCATTTGTCAAAATTACAATAATTTGGACTAATTTAGATTATTAATAAATCAAAAATTATAAATACAATAATTTAAGTGAAAATTGACTTTTGATATATTGTTTACCTTGTAAGGTTTAATCATTGAATAATAAAGAATTACAGGATATTTTGACGCCAATAATTATTTCTATACAATGCTATTTTAATGATGGTTTAAACAAGCTATTAAACAAATAATGCGATTTTTTTTAATTGATTAGTCTACTTAAAAGTTATAACAAATACACTCTTAATAACTTTATTATCATAGATATATAATTGAAATATTTTCATTAAATTTGTTGTAATAATATATAAAGGTTAAGGGGGTATTAATATGAATAGTTATTACCCTTAAATAGATAAAGTTATTGATTATATTTAAAAATAAAGAAAATGATAAAGAGTTTCTTATTATTGATAATAGCTAGTATTATAGTTGTTTCATTTCCGAAAAGTTTACGAGCTCAAGAGGTAAAAGATGTGCTTCAAGATACAATTAGAGTATTGAGCGCTAATGATGAGCAAGTAGCTGAAAAAGAGTATAATAAAGGTGTTATATTGTTGCAAAGTAATAAATATAATGAAGCAATAGGTAGTTTTAATAAAGCTATTTCTATTAAGGTAAAATTTCCCGAGGCTTTTTATAATCGCGCATCTGCAAAGTTTTCAAAAGGTGATTATTATGGAGCTATTAATGATTATAACTCAGCAATTACGTTAAATGCAATAGCAAAATATTATTTGGCAAGAGCTATTGCTAATTATAAATATGAAGAATACTCTGGAGCAAAAGATGATTTGGAGAAAACCATTTTATTGGATAAAGGCAAATATCGTAATGATGCAAATTATTATTTTGGATGTGTATTGTTTGTAGAACAAAGATATGACGAAGCAATAACTCATTTTACTTTAGTGATTGATAAAGATAAGGAATATGTATATGCATACCATGATAGAGGTAGTTGCTATAAAATGCAAAAAAAATATCAGTTGGCTATTGACGATTATAAGAAAGCATTAGCAATTGATCCAGATTTAGCAATTGCATATAATAATATTGCAGCTATTGAGAAACTTAGTAAAAACTATGAAGGTGCTATTGCAGATTATACTTCTGCAATAAGTGTTGACAAGAATAATGCTATGGCTTATAATAATAGAGGTGCTGTATACAAAGAATTAGGGAAATATGATGAAGCTCTAGAGGATTTTAATAATGCAATAAGAATTAACCCAGAATACGCGATAGCTTATGGTAATAGAGGTAATCTAAAGTTTTCTAAACAAGAATATAAAGAAGCACTCTTAGATTATGATGAAGCTTTAAGACTTGATACAGAATATGGAATAGGTTATTTAAATCGTGGAATTTGTAAGGAATTACTTAGAGATGATATAGGTGCTTGCGAAGACTGGTCAAAAGCTGATGCTTTGGGAGTAACTGCAGCTGGTAATTATTTAAATGCACAGTGCAAGTAATTTTTAGTTTTTTATACTAAATAAAAAGTTCGAAATGAATTTTAGAGGTGTTGTTTTAGTATTTGTTTTAATCTTTTTGTCTGGGCTTAGTTCTGTGTCATTACAGTCTCAGTTATTAGATTTTGTATTTACTGAAATTCTTCCTGATACCATAAGCATAAGTGATCTGCCGTCGTCAAAAGTTGTAAGTAAAGATACTGCACGGATGATTAAGCGATATATTAAAAAAGGAGATGAAATCTATTATGATGAACTTAAACGATACGACTTGGCGGTATTACAATATCAAGAAGCTGTAAACCTAGGTTCAGATAATCAACATTTATTATTTCATATTGGGAAATCTTACTATAAGCTTAAGAAATATAAGCAGGCTAAACCTTTTTTTGAAAAAATGATTTTTGTGGATAGTATAGAAAATAACGAAGCTATATATATATATGCTAGATTGAACCATTTAGATTATAAGTTTGATACAGCCATCTATTATTATGAGGAGTATTTAAAAACTCTTAGCCCAGAAGAACTTAGTGAAAAACGTGAAGAAATCGCAAAGAAAAAGAAAGAATGTAGCTATGGTAAGAAATATGTTTCCAATCCTGTACATGCTTATATTGATATCTTAGGAACTGAAATAAATACTAATTATGTAGAGTATGGTCCATTGGCAAGTCTCAATGATAGTTTGTTAATTTTCACTAGCCGTAGACCTGGTAAAAAAGACAAAATAAGAGATCATATGGGAAGATATTTTGATAAGATATACTTTTCAGTAAAAGATAGTGTAGGAAATTGGTCGCAAGCAGAATTGATGCCTAAATCTATTAATACAGAAGAACATAGTGCTGCAGCAGGATTATCTGCTGATGGCAAAAAATTTATTATTTATAAAAGTGAGAATAATGGTGATTTATTTGTTTGCAACTATAAAAATGGTGATTGGAGTAAGGGCAAAAAGCTTAAAGGATCTATAAATACTAATAGTCATGAAGCTACAGCTAGTTATTCATATGATAGACTTACAATGTATTTTGCGAGTAATAGAAAAGGTGGTTTTGGTAAGCATGATATTTATATTGCTAAAGTAGATGAAAATGGTAAATGGGGAGACCCTGATAATCTTAATGCTTTAATAAATTCGTCTTTTGATGAAATATCTATGGTTGCTTTGCCTGATGGTATAACATATTACTTCACATCAAATGGTCATAGTTCTATGGGTGGTTATGATATTTTTAAAACCACATTTATTAATGGGAAGTGGGATGCTCCTACTAATTTAGGATATCCTATAAATACAACTGGTGACGATATATTATACAGTGTATCAGCAAATGGTGATTTTGCATATGTGGCTTCATCTCGTAATGATAGTAGTATGCACGATATTTATAAAATTACATTTGCTAATCCAATTAAACCATTGTTTGACGACATTGATGGTATTATGTTAATGGTTAGTAAACATGGGGCTGTTTTGCCTGAATGTGACGGACCAAAGAATATAAAGAAGCTTGATTTAACTGTTTTGAAAGGGACTATCTTTGATCAATTTAGCAAGGATCCTCTTTTTGCAACAATAGAATTAACAGATAACTCAACTAATAAAATTATAGCTACTTTTACTTCAAATAAACAAACCGGTAATTACCTTGTTTCTTTACCTACCGGAAAAGATTATGGAATAACAGTGAAAGTAGATGGTTATTTATTTCATTCGGAGAATGTTACTATAAATACAGAAGAAGGTTATAACGAAATAGTAAAAAATATACCTTTAAATATGATTGCTGTTGGAAGCAAGGTAGTACTTAATAACCTTTTCTTTGAAACAGGTAAGGCTGAGATATCTTCTTCTTCTAAAACAGAATTATATAATCTATTGAAGTTAATGAATCAAGTACCAAGTCTTAAGCTTGAAATTGCAGGACATACTGACTCTGTAGGTAAAGCTATTAAGAATAAAAGCTTAAGTAAAAAAAGAGCAGAAGCAGTTGTAGTATACCTTATAAAGAATGGAATATCTACAGATAGACTTATTGCTAAAGGGTATGGGGAAGATAAACCTGTAGCCTCTAATAAAACTAAAGAAGGAAGACAAAAAAATAGACGAACAGAATTTGAAGTAATAGCACGATGATGAAAAACAGATTTATACACATTTTGGTTTTAATGATACTGCCTTTGATGGTACTATCACAAAACGTAGAGTTTGAAAAAGGAAACTTTAAAAACGACAAAGGGGGGCTTAAAGTAGCCTTGCTAGATTATGAGGATGGAGATTATTTTTATTCTCTGAGTCCCGAAAATGCAGCTTTAGCATTGTCTTATTATCTTAAGGCATATGATTTTAATCCAAATAATGCTATGCTTTGTTTTAAAATAGGACTTTGTTATTTGGATTCTAGATTTATGGATAAATCCATGGACTTTTTTGATAAAGCAGAAAAGCTAGATAAAAATGTACATCCTAGATTAAAGTATTATTATGCAAAGGCTTTGCATAAAAATCTTCAGTTTGAAGAAGCAAAAGAGATGTATTCTTTTTATAAAGTTAGTATGCGGTCTGAAGAGGCTGATAAAATGCTGCCTTTAGTAAAAAGAAATATTGAAGAATGTAACTTAGGAATGGAGATGGTTAAGAACCCTCTTAATGTTAGTATTGTTAATATGGACACTTCTATAAATACACAATTTCTTGATTATGGTCCAGTAATTAATATAGATGAAAGTATTATGTTCTTTTCTTCTCGTCGTCCTGAGTCAATTGGGAGGAAACAAAGTGAAGTTGATTTAATGTCTTATGAAGATATCTATTATTCAGAGAAGAAAGATGGTGCTTGGCAAAAGGCAAAGAATATAGGAAAACCTATAAATACAAAATTTAACGATGGTGTTGTAGGAATAGCACCTGATGGAAATACCCTTATTATGTATCGTGATAAAAATGGTGGAGATTTATACTACTCTGAACGTCATGGAGATAAATGGGATAATCCAAAACCATTTCCAGAACCTGTTAATTCTAAATATCAAGAGTCTTCTGCATCTTTTTCTGCATCGGGTAAAAGATTATTCTTTGTAAGTGATAGACCTGGAGGATATGGAGAAAAGGATATTTATTATTGTGATATTGATGATAAAGGTAATTATTCTAAAGCTAGAAATTTAGGGAGTAAGGTTAATACAGAAGGTAATGAAATAGGTGTTTTTGCTCATGCTGATGGAAAAACTCTATATTTTAGTTCTAAAAACCATGAAGGTATCGGTGATTACGATGTTTATAAGGTAGAGTATAAGAATCATAGATGGTTAAGTCCTATAAACCTTGGCTACCCAATAAATACACCTAATCCAGAAGTGTTCTTCAGTATTGGAGCTTCAGGAAGAAATGCATACTATTCTAGTGATAGAGAGGGTGGTTTAGGTAAGCAAGATATTTACCATATTACTTTCTTAGGGCCAGCAAAGATCCCTGCATTTTCTGTAGGTGAGCAATTAATAGCTATTAATGATGCTATTTATATAGAAGCTAATATTGAAAATAAATTAGAAATAGAAGGAAGCCTATTAACTTTGCTTAAAGGGGTAGTTGTTGATGAAGATTCAAATAAACCAATTGAAGCAATAATTGAGCTAATTGATAATGAAGAAGGTAAAATCCTTGCGACTTTTAATTCTAATAGTGTTTCAGGAAAGTATGTTATTAGTTTACCTTCAGGTAAAAATTATGGTTTGGCAATTTATGCTGATGGATATCTATTTTATTCCGATAATTTTGAAATTCCTGAGTATGAGGTTTATCACGAGGCAATTCGTAATGTGAGATTGCAAAAGGTGAAAGTTGGTAGTAAAGTTGACCTTAGAAATGTATTCTTTGCATATAATAAATCTGATGTTAGTAATGCATCTAAAGTTGAATTAGATAGGGTTATTTCTATGATGAATAAATACAGTAATCTAAGCTTAAAGATAGATGGTCATACTGATAATATTGGTAGTGCAGGTTTTAATAATAAATTGAGTTTGCAGCGTGCTAAGGCTGTTGTCAATTATATTGTTGCTAAAGGAATAAGTAAAGATAGGTTTACTTATAATGGTTATGGTTTTTCTAAACCAAAAGCAACGAATGCTACTGCAGAAGGTCGAAAATTGAATCGTCGTTGCGAGATAAAGATAATTGAAAAGTAGTTTTTTGCAGATAAAGATATTACCTAAAAAACTATGTCAATATCTATATATTATATTTACCTTTTTACTACTTTAGCATTTGCTATTAATTCAATAAATCGTGGTTATGATATATAATTTTGCTGAATCAAACTCTTTAATTAATCAATTCATTTCTGAGATAAGAAATGTTGATGTACAGAATGATAGACTCCGCTTTCGTAGGAATATGGAAAGAATAGGAGAGGTGTTTGCTTATGAGATATCTAAAGTTTTAGAGTATTCTGCGCAAGATATTGAAACGCCTTTAGGAGTTGCTAAAATGAATTTAGTTAGTAATCAACCTATTATTGCATCAATAATGCGAGCAGGAATTCCATTACACATTGGTTTACTGAATTTTTTTGATAAAGCAGATAATGCTTTTATTTCTGCTTACCGAAGGCATCATAAGAATGGTGAATTTGAAATAGAGCTAGAATATGTTAGCTGTCCTAATATTGATGGAAAAGTATTAATACTTGTCGATCCAATGCTGGCGAGCGGTAAGTCTATGGAGTTATCGTATAAGGCATTAATGCGTTATGGAAAACCAAAGCATGTACATATTGTTTCAGCAATTGCAAGTACAGAAGGAGTTAATTTTCTTAAAAAAAATATAAATCTTAAGGATGTAACTCTATGGTTTGGAGCAATTGATGGGGAAATGACTGCGCAATCGTATATCGTGCCAGGTTTGGGGGATGCAGGTGATCTCTCCTTTGGCGAAAAAATACATTTAGATTAAATAAAGAAATCAATATAATTATATAATTCGAATATGAATGTTTTACTACTTGGCTCGGGAGGCCGTGAACATACTTTAGCATGGAAAATTGCTCAAAGCTCTAAATTATCACAATTATTTATAGCACCAGGTAATGCAGGGACTAGTACTGTTGGTACTAATGTAAATCTTAACCTTGCTGATTTTGATACAATGTTGGCATTTGTTGTAGATATGAGTATAGATATTATTATTGTTGGTCCAGAGCAACCTTTAGTTGATGGTATTTATGATTTTTTTAAGGCAAATGAAAAGACTAAAAATATTATAATTGTTGGTATGTCTAAAGAAGCAGCGCAACTAGAAGGAAGTAAGGAATATGCAAAATCATTTATGAAACGCCATAATGTACCTACTGCTGCTTATAAGAGTTTTGATTCTAATTCGGTAGCCAATGGAGAAAACTTCCTTGATACTTTACAATCGCCATACGTGCTTAAGGCTGATGGATTAGCCGGAGGAAAAGGTGTTTTAATTATAGATTCACTTGCTGAGGCAAAAGATAGCTTGAGTGATATGCTTTTAAATAATAAATTTGGAGAAGCAAGTAATAAAGTTGTTATTGAAGAATTTTTGTCAGGAATAGAGTTGTCTGTTTTTGTACTTACTGATGGTGAAAAGTTTGTTGTTTTGCCTGAAGCTAAGGATTATAAGAGAATTGGAGAGGGAGATACCGGTCTTAATACTGGCGGCATGGGTTCAATTTCACCAGTTCCATTCGCTGATGCTATTTTTATGGATAAGGTATTAGAAAAAATAATTAAACCAACAGTAAAGGGAATAAAAGCGGATAATATGGATTATTCAGGTTTTGTTTTTATAGGTTTAATGAAAGTTGGAGACGAACCATATGTTATTGAATATAATGTTAGAATGGGAGATCCAGAAACAGAAACAGTAATTCCTCGTATGAAAAATGATATTCTAGAGCTATTTCAAGAAATGAATAATGGTAATCTTGATAAAGTGAAGATGAATTTTGATAAAAGAACGGCTGCTTCGGTAATGCTTGTTGCTGGAGGATATCCTGAAAGCTATAATAAAGGAAATAGGATTTTTAATTTAGAAAAGATCTCTAATACAATTGCTTTTCATGCAGGAACAATTAATGATGATAAAGGTAACGTTATAACTAATGGAGGACGAGTAATTGCTCTTACTTCTTTTGGGAAAACAATTAATGATGCCTTAAATCTATCCTATAAAGCAGCAGATATTATTTCTTATGATAAAATGTACTATCGAAAAGACTTAGGAAAAGACTTATAATATGAAATTATGATTCTTAATATTTTTAATGGCAGAAATCATTTATTACAGTTATTTATAATAATAGCATATGCTGCATTAATTTATTTTATACCAGTTTCAATAGCAGATAGTAATGGATATAATCCGTTATACGATTTATTAATTAATCTAATAAGGGGAAATGGTGTATTAATTAAGCTGTTGTATATTATAATTACACTATCACCTATTATTGTAACACATATATTTCTCGATTATTTAGGTGTTATTGAACGTAAAAATAAGTATTTTCTATTTATTGCACCTCTATTAATGTTTTCAAATAAAGATGCATGGGTTATTAGTCCACCATTAGTATCACTTATACTAATTGTAATAGGTTCAACTTATGTTTTAAGAACTACAGAAGATGATAAGTCAATGTCAAAACTTTTTTCTGCAACATTGTTTTTCTCTATTGCATCTTTATTTTATTCAGTAGCTGTGTTGAATATTGTATTGTTATTAATAGCATTAAATATTTTTAAACAGTTTAATTTTCGAGATGCCTTAGCTATTATTATCTCTTTTACTTTGCCATATATTTATCTTTTTACTTACTATTTTGTGACGGATAGTTTTGTTGAAAATTGGAGTTATTTAGGAACACTTTTTAATAATATTGGGTTTGATGTAATTATTTTCGACACACCTTTTGAAACAGCCTTTGAGGTTGTACTAATATCAATATCCGTCTTTATTATTTCTACTGTTTTAGTAAATCAACGAAGTAATCTAATTCAAGTCAGAAAGTATGTTTCATTTATGTTTTTAGGACTTTTAGGAAGTATTATTTTACTAATATTTGCAGGAGATAATGCTGCTTTTCATTTTACAATTATATTATTTTTAGTAGCAATTTTTCATACAATGTATTTTGGAGGTAAAATTAAGGTTTGGGTTTATGAAGTTTTTATTTTATTATTCTTAGTACATAACTTATTTTTAATGTGGAGTATATATTATACTAATTAATGCTAAAGAAACGATATACAAATAATTTGATTGAAGCAGGGTGCGATGAAGCCGGCAGGGGGTGTCTAGCAGGCCCTGTAGTTGCAGCTGCAGTAATTTTGCCTGCTGATTTTGAGAATTATATTCTGAATGATTCTAAAAAAATGAGCGAAAGTAATCGTTATCTTCTTAGAGATATAATTGAGAAAGAAGCAGTAGCTTGGGCCATTGGAGAAGTTGATAACAATGAAATTGATAAGATAAATATACTTAATGCGAGTTTCTTAGCAATGCATAGAGCAATTGATAAGCTTATCGTTACTCCAGAGTTCTTATTGATTGATGGTAATAGGTTTAATAAGTATAAAGACCTCCCATACGAAACTATAATTAAAGGAGATGGTAAATATATGTCAATTGCTGCTGCGTCTGTGTTGGCAAAGACTTATCGAGATGATTTATTAATAAAAAAATCAAAGGAATATCCAGTTTATCAATGGGAGAAAAATAAGTCCTATGGAACTAAAGCCCATGTTGCAGCCATAGCAAAATATGGATATTCTCCTTATCATCGAAAAAGTTTTGTATTAAAAAAACAACTTAAATTGAATTTATAATTAATAAAATAGCCACTTAAATAATTATTTTTGTTAGTTTTGTAGACTTTATAACTGAACACATGAAAAAGAAAGAGATTAAAATAGAATATTTTGAGTATGATAATATTTCTGAACTAGATTTAAGAGATGTTACTTTAATTAATTCTGCAAAAGAAGCAATAAGAAGTAGTTATTCTCCATATTCCAATTTTTCAGTTGGAGCTGCAGTACGCCTTGCTAATGGTGAAATTATTATTGGAAGCAATCAAGAGAATGGAGCATATCCATCTGGACTTTGTGCCGAAAGAGTAGCTTTATTTGCAGCTGGATCTCAATTCCCAGGTGTAGCAATAGAGGCAATTGCTATAGCCGCAAATGCTAAAAATGGGTTACGTAAAGAACCTGTAGTGCCTTGTGGTGCTTGTAGGCAGGTTATGTTAGAGTACGAAAAAATTGGAAAAAGAAATATGAAAGTAATTATGTATGGAGAAAATGACTCATGTTATATTACTAAAGACGTAAAGTCAATACTTCCATTTGCATTTGATGGGGGTTTTCTCAAATAATTATTTGATTACCCTTCCTTATTATGTACAATTACTTTTTAATAATAAGGTGTTTATTATTTTATAATTATCTATTGTTATAGGTTATTGACTTTTATATTTCTAATTTAATGCTAAAATGATGGAGTGTTTTTTAGTAGTAATTCTAAAAACGCGCCATTTGTCACTCTATAAACTTCAAAACGCGCCAATAATCACAATAAAATCTTCAATATTTC
>QMPB01000017.1 GCA_003648395.1 Bacteroidota bacterium | reverse complement strand
TCCTACGGCTTTTCAATAACGATATTTATTATCCATTTAATTTCCTACTTCATTTAAGTATTTTATCCTTACCAAACGAATAGCATTTTCAGTATAATCTTCCTCGCCAAGCTCATCTATAGCCTCTTGCACCGAGTCTGTTTCAGCCTCTTCATTAAAATATGTCATTATATCATCCACATCATATTCATCAAGATGTTCATTAATAAAATAATTTATATCTAACTTAGTACCAGAACTTAATATAAGTTCTATTTGAGTAATAACATCTTCTAAGGTAAGTCCTTTAGAAGTAGCAATATCCACAAGTGATAGTTTTCTATCAATACTTTTTATAATGAATACTTTAGAAATTGACTTATTTGCTACAGTTTTAACAACCATATCTTGCGGACGTGATATATCATTTTCTTCAACATATACCTTTATTATATCCAAAAATGGTTGACCATATTTTTGAGCTTTACCTGCACCTACACCAGTTATATGTTGCATTTCTTCCAAATTAATAGGAAATTGAATACACATATCCTCAAGTGATGGATCCTGAAAAATAACAAATGGAGGGATTTTATCTCTTTTAGATATATCTTTTCTCAATTCTTTAAGCATCGCAAAAAGAACTGCATCACCAGCTTGACCATTTTTAGATTGACTTCTTGTAATTATCTCATCATTACCACTTCTTTCATAATCATGATCTTTAGCTATCATGACTTTATATGGTTTTAAAATAAAATCTTTACCCTTATCAGTAATTATTAATACTCCATATTGCTCAATATCTTTATCTAGAAGTTGATGAGCAAAAGCTTGACGGATAACACCCATCCAATATTTTTCATCATTCTCTTTACCTTTGCCATATATATTGAGCAAATGATGTTTTACGGTATGCACATCTGTATTATCAGCACCATGCAATACTTGACAAATATGTTTAGCCTTGAATAGCTGTTTTGTTTGAACAACAGCTTCCAATACTAGGACCATATCATTGGTAGCTTCAAATTTTTCTTTAGGATTATTACAATTATCACAGTTATGACAATTATCTTCTTGATAAATTTCTCCAAAATATTGTAATATCTGATGACGGCGACAAACTGAAGATTCTGCATAAGAAACAGTTTCGTTAAGCAACTGGCGACCAATCTCTTGCTCTGCAACAGGCTTTCCTTTCATAAACTTCTCCAACTTCTGAATATCATTATAAGAATAGAAAGTTATACATTGCCCTTCGCCTCCATCTCTTCCTGCACGACCAGTTTCTTGATAGTAAGATTCTATACTTTTAGGAATATCGTGATGAATTACAAAACGCACATCTGGTTTATCAATACCCATACCGAATGCAATGGTTGCAACAATTACGTCAGTTTCTTCCATTAAGAAACTATCTTGATTGTGAACACGTTTTGATGATTCTAATCCTGCATGATATGGTAATGCTTTAACGCCATTTACTTGAAGTGTTTCTGCAACCTCTTCAACTTTTTTCCTACTTAAACAATAAACAATTCCAGATTTCCCATCATTCTGTTTTATAAAACGTATTAAATCCTTAATAACATCTTTAGTTTTAGGCCGAACCTCATAATAAAGATTTGGTCTATTAAATGATGATTTATATACGTTTGCATTTACAATATTAAGATTTTTCTGTATATCACTTTGTACCTTTGGTGTGGCAGTGGCCGTAAGAGCTATAACCGTATTATTTGGCGAAATTTCATCAATAATTGGTCTTAGTCGGCGATACTCTGGTCTAAAATCATGCCCCCACTCCGAAATACAATGAGCTTCGTCAATAGCAATAAAAGAAATATGTAATGATTTAAAAAACTCCACATTATCTTCCTTAACAAGACTCTCTGGTGCTACATAAAGTAATTTTGTTCGTTCGTTTACTAAATCTAGTTTAACAGTTTCTAGCTCTTGCTTACTCAATGAGGAATTCATAACATGAGCAATACCATTTTCTGAACTAAAATTCCTAATTGCATCTACTTGATTTTTCATAAGAGCAATCAATGGAGAAACAACTATTGCTGTGCCTTTTTTTAATAATGCAGGCAATTGATAACATAATGATTTACCTCCACCCGTTGGCATAATAACAAATGTATCATTACCAGCAATAAGGTTATTAATTATTACTTCTTGATCTCCCTTAAAACTATTAAAGCCAAAAAACTCCTTTAGAACTACTTTTGGACTTTGATTCAAAAATTTTGTCATACCATTAATTTTCTATAGCATATTGTATTTTTATAATACAAAACTATATGTACTTTTAAAACGATAATAAGTATTCAAATCTAACTTAGATTATCGTTTTCTATTCTAAATATAAAAATAACTATAATTTTTAATATAGGAGTACTTTTTTACCTTTTTTATTATAAAAAAATGAAAAAAATAATAAACCTAAAATATAGCATCGATTATTAATAGATTAAATGTGTAAAATAAAAAAGATTATTGTAAATAATTAACTATAATAAACACAATAAAATGTTGTCAACCATATATTCAATTAGTTACTATTGCGAATTTACTTTTTTTTTGCAAGCAAATGATAATTAATTATAATTAAAAGGTTAAATACTTATACTTAATAAGAATTGGTAGACTACTTGTTGTTCATTATTACTGTAATCGGTTACAAATGAAGTTCGCAAACCTATATCAACAGGGGCAATAGTTCTTAAAAAATGAACATCAAAACGAATATCAGCTCCAATAGATGAATAAAGATCATCACCAAATAAATAATCTGCAAATAGATATGTTTTCACTCTTTTGATATAGGCTAATGAGCTAATGCTTATATCCGGATACAAAAGTGGGATTGCAAAAGTCTGTTTTATGATAAAACTTTCGCTATTATTACTAATTACACCTACTAATCCACGAGGCATCTCTATAATATTAGAATAACTAAACTGTTCTTTATTTTTATATTGTAGACCAATATAAGTCTTCATACCTGAATGCCTCGTAATAAAAGGCAAGTAAGTAGTACTCTCCATAGCTAGAATATCGCCCAAATCAGCACCAATAATTGGAGTATGAGCATAAGTAGCCTTTAATGATTGTCCAATACGTGGTTGCAAATCGCGAATAGCTGTACGACGCATGGCTGATGTATATATACTATAACTCATAGATAGAATTTCGTTCAAATCATCTTTTATAATATCAGGCGTATGGCTATTAGAATTTTGATCTAAATAACTTATACCTATACTTGGCTGTACATAATAGTTATATGCATTCTTATTAAACCTAAATCCACGATATAAGAAAATACCCAAAGATGTTTCGTTCCAAGTATATGATTCATATCCATAGTAATGCTGGTCTTCTAAAGGTACATATTCTCTCCTACCTTGGTAACTAGTTCTCAGAGAAACAACAACTGGCCATGCTTTATAATCAACATTTGCATAAATTTTATTTGTTAATTCATCAAGCTTATACTCATAACCCATATTTAGCTCCAAGGTACTCAATAAGTTTTGCGAGATAAAACTAAGACCTGGATTCACCTTAGTATTATCAATATTCACTGCAATTGGCCCCCATGAGTGAAGTTTAAATAAATGACCAATCTTTGAATATTTATTGCTTGTAAACAGACTATCTGCTGGTTTATTCTTCTGAATATTGGTATTAGAATCAATAATATAAGATTCGTATAGTTTATGTTCGAACACCAAATTATCAAACAGCTGTATATTATCCATATTTATTGTAGTAGCCTGCCAGCCAGAGGAAGTATAATTATCGAAAACAAGTTTATTCTTCCATTTATTAATATTGCCTACTCCAAAAACTACATCAGTTATTCTACTAATTTGATTACTAGCAAGGCTCTTCTTATATATATTAGAAACTCCATTTATATCATCAGTAAAATATATACAATTATCAAATTTTAGAATCTTATTTCTATTATTAAGTGAAGGAGGTAGAATTTCATTTTGTTTTTCACTTGCTACATTATATTCTATCAATTCAAAGCCTTTATCTCTTAGAATATAATAGTAAATATTCTCTCCATTATCATCAATATATATATTCTTGATAAAAGATGGCATACTAATTTCTTTAATGAGTTCGCCACTTTCGGAAGATAAAAGCACCAAACTATAATCTCCGCTAACACTTTGCTGCAAGCAAGCAACTGTCTTACTTTTAGAGTTATACGTTGGTGAATATAATCTAGTATTACGACTAAGCTGCTCGCGCTTATTATTCCTAAAATTATACTTCATCAATACCGAGTATTTAAGATGCTCCCACCTATTATGATAGCGAGTTTCGGTCCAAAATAAAGTACTATCCTGTAATGTTATATTATCAAAACTACTATAGCCAGGAAGTAAAATACGCTTCTGATTCTGAACATTATCTTCATTAGAAATCAGGACAAAACTTCCAATTTCGTTAATCCCTGTTTTGTGCGAAAACATAACCGTATCATTCAAATATTGAGAATGAGTATAAGAAGTAAATAATTTGGAATGATTACACAAAACTGTATCTAGCACAAAATCAGAAGTTTGGCGTTGCCACATATTATTAAGAGTATCCATTGATGCATTATAGAACGCACGCTTTCTAAGACTACTATGTTTTTTTATGGAATGCGAAAAAGGAACAATATAATAAGGATTGCGAGCAATAAAACTCTCAGTATTTTTCCAAATATCCTTACCATAATTTATCTTGCCAAGCGTAACAAGGTGATAACCTAGAATATAATGATCAGGCACAAAATTATGATAAGACCCCATTGTGGCTTTATCGTATGAATACTTACCTTTTTCTGTAATTTGAGCCCTCAAAGGCATATTAAAATTAGCCTCGCGCCCTCTTCCTGTATTACTTAGCGATGTTTCTATGGCAACAGCATCACCTTCTAAATACCAAAGAGGAAGATATGCTCCTAGAACCACAGATGTTCCCATTTCGCCAAAAACTATAGAAATAATCTTAGTAAAACCCTCATTAAGTTTATCAATTTGCACCACATGACGATATTCATGAAGAGCAAGCTGCTCAAACCATTCTTCGGCATAAGTGTTTTGAGGACTAAGAGCATGAACCTCCATTCGTTTTGGAGCCCATATTACCATTGCATTGGAAGTAGATGATTCCATATGCATTATTACATCTACCTTGGTAGTAGTTGTATCTAATCCTTTACCCACATTTTGTGAAGCCCATAATAGTTTATTGGCAAAATTTTGAGCCTTTTGTTCTGCAAATTGAGGATATACTAAACGAAATTTCTCAGTATCTATTTGTTTCCATTTAATAGAACCCCTATCCTGACCTGTATTATAAAACTGACTATGAGCATCAGTCACAACAACTAATAAACCAAATAAGAATAGTAGTTTAATAATTAAATAATGATTAACGATAGCTCTATTATTGATTTCCATCTACAAATCCCTTTTACGCATTTGCTGATAAATAAGAGTAATCATATAAACAAATGCTACTGAAAAAACAGCTATTGCCGCATTAAAATAAACTGGTGCACTAAGTGACAATCGAAGTAATACCGTTGCTAAAGCAAAGCCTGAATTACGAAACAAAACTCTATATCTATAACTATACCTTAATGAAACTAATACCATAAGTA
The DNA here is from genome assembly GCA_003648395.1 of Bacteroidota bacterium. The sequence continues at coordinate 13,353 of QMPB01000017.1, read as the reverse complement.
TATCTGTATATATTAATATATTATAAAATGCGGGGAAAAATTTAAATGTATTGGAGTGAGTAAAAAACATATAACTATCCTGAATAGCTAAAAATAGGAAGGCAATCATTAACATTACAGAAATAACTTTCTTTATTACCTTAAAATTTTCCTGATTACTATCATTAGTTGTAATAGAGTGATGAACTCGAACTCTACGTATAAGATAAATACCTAAAAACACTAAAATAGCAGAAATAGAATCGGATAATATATGAAAAATAGTATCATAGCTAGTGCTCCAATCTATTGGTTCAGAAAAATTACTAAATTCTTTGAAAGCATTACGTAGTAATATTAGGGAAATAATCTCAAACTGTTTCTGCACAGAACGAGCCAGTGATTTTGGTAATGAAAAAATTAAACTAATAACTTCCACAGAAAGTAATACTACAAAGGCTACATTTATTGCTGCATAATGGTTTGTAGCAATGTATTGTGATACTATATCAGGAATATAACCAAGAATATTCAGGTGAATCAATAAAAGAGATATCAAGAAACTAAAAACTAATATTGTTCCTATAATTCTTTGATTATTTTCTCCATCCCAATACTTCTCAATTGGATCGTAAATTTTAGCAATACTATTCTGTAATTTTCTAAGCATCTGATTTCATTTTATTAGTAAAAAAAAACTACTCCATATCTTCAAATAATTGATAATGATCGCCATTCATACCTAAGTTTGTATAAACTTTCTGGGCAATAGTATTAGTTTTATCCACATAAAGCCTTATTCCACCAATAGTTGAGTCGTTTTTAACCTTATCTTTTATATAATTATATAGTGCTCTATATATTCCTTTTCCTCTATAAGCCTCATCAACATAAACCGACTGAATCCAAATTACCCAAGCATAACGCCAATCACTCCATTCTTTAGTAATCATTAGTGTACCAACTATGATATTTTTATTTTCAGCTACAAAATATGTTGCTTTATTCTCATCTCTTAAGCCAGCACTTATACCATTAGACAAAACTTGTTTATCAAGCTTTAAATCTTCTGTTTCCAAGGCCATTTTCAATTGAAAGCCTACTAAAGTATTTAAATCACTCTCCTCAGCTTGTCTTATTTTATAATGCATTTCTTTATATTTGTTCTTTTAATTCTCTATAATTTATTTTACCACTTCCCAAAACTGGGATTGCATCTATTACTCTGATTTCTCTGATTTTAGCTATGGGAGAAACACCTTTTTCACGAAGATGAGCATTAATTTCGCTCATATTTAGCTCTTTAGTTGTAAATAGAACAACATTAGGATTGCCAGCAATATCGTTTCCTTCTACAGCTATACAGTTTTCACAATCACTACCATATTCAGAATTAATTATTTTTTCTAAAAATGGCATACTAATCATCTCACCTCCAATTTTTATAAAGCGCTTTAATCTTCCTGTAATAAATAAGAATCCATCTTCATCAATATAACCCAAATCTCCAGTCTTATAATACATTTCACCACCTATTTCCACAAATGGATCATCTACATTCTTATCTATATAGCCTGGGAAAACAGATTTACCTTTTACAACAAACATTCCTTCCTCTTTAACATCAATCTCCTCAAAGCTTTCATAATTAACCACTTTAAGGTCCAATCCTATAATAACTTTACCAACAGAATTTGTTTTTTGGAAATCATCGGGATTTAAAGAAACAATTGGGGCACATTCGGTAATACCATAACCCTCTATTATTAATGATTTATGAGAAGAAGTCATTTCTTCAAATTTAGCCTTTGTATCTTCGTGTAAACTCTCAGCACCACTAATAACAAGTCGCAATGATTCTAACTCCTCACTACTAGCTTTGGCCATTATCATTTTCAATAATGTAGGAGTTGCCATCATATTAGTGGCTTTATTATGCTTAAGCACATCTATCACCTCACGCAAGTTGGTTGGGTTTGGTGTATATGCAACTTTTACTCCCGTAATTAATGGAAGTATAGAAAGCACCGTGAAACCAAAGCTATGGAAAGGAGGCAAAAAGCTTAGGAAAATATCTTGAACTCTAATCTCAAACAGCTGCAATGCTCCCCATAAGTCAGAAACAACATTATCATGAGTTAAAGGTACTGCTTTGGGCAAGGTTTCACTTCCTGAAGTAAATAATACTACTGCCGTTTTATCAATCTTGGTATTAATAAAAATACGTGGCAATTTAGCCATCAAAAGCCCCTTTAATTTCATTGGAGTAGAAATAGCACTTACTTCTTTCTCTAAAAACATTAATCGAGATTTTATATCCTCAGGAATTTGGTCCGCTACTTTATCATAAAAGCTGCCAGCAGTAATTATTAAATCCAAATCAGAAATATCAGCACAATAGGAAAGAACTTTATGACCCACTGTCCAATTAAGCATTACAGGTATTTTTCCTGCCATATAAGTAGCTATAATAAGCAATGTAGTAGTTTGCAATGCTGGCAACATAATTCCAACATGCTCATTATTTGTTCTAGCTTTTATTAATTGAGACACAACTGCTGCTTTTAGCATAAAATCACCTCGAGTACTAGTCCCCGAAGTTTCGTCCCAAGCAAAGTATTCGTCCTTATGTTTAGTGAAACTATCAATAAATAGCTCTAAGACATTCTTATCAGGATTAGGAAGAATCCTATAATCCTCTGACATTTGTTTATACAGTAATGATTCCTTCATATTATTTGATTTTAATGAACTCAATTTCATTAATATTATCACTTTTAACTCCTTTAATTCTTTTTGGTATTTCCTTCACTAATTTGGGAGCTAAAAAATGATGACGAATATATCTAACTTTCTCTTCTCCATTTTTATTATATAACTCCTCCAAATACTCATTAAACTCTCTTCGTTTTAACACTTTAACCTTTTCCTTAGCATCCTTAGTAATATCAATAAATTCAAAAATAACTTTTCTCTTTGGAATAAAAAATATAAAGTTAATAATCCAAATAAATGCACTCTTTAATAGAGTTTTAGTGAAAGATGGCGAAACACCAATCCAAGCTCTAGACCAAATACTACCCCAAAATCCTGACATACGTACGCCAATAATTTGCAAATCATCAGGTGAGGATTCAATAATCTTATATACACTCTGCTTATTACCGACTTTCTCATAACCTTGGTTACACAAATGCCCTGTTGGATATAGAAGTATACTATCGCCTTTAGAAAAAGCACTATTAGCAGAATCTCTAATTGCATCCATAACATTAGCATCACGCATACCTTTATCAAGGTCGGAAACTGGAACAGATCCAATAAAATCTAAAAATTGCTTAAAAACAGGCACATTATAATATGTTGCACTAATCATTGGTGATACATTATGTTTCATTCTCAAACTCGATAATAACACAATAGGATCTACTTCTGCCTGATGGTTTGGTATAAATATCTTTGGATTTTTATCACTAATAACTTCTTCGCCTATGATTTTTATATCATATCTACGAGAAAGAACCCAATTAAAAATTTTCGCTAAGTTTTTCATTTAATTATAATAATATCTTTCAAAGATAGTAAATTATATAACTCTATGATTTTCGAATTCTTTAACTCCTGAAATAATGCGAATTACTTCTGCTGCCATAAAACTTCCAAACAATGGTGGCATATAGGAAATAGTGCCTACTGTTGTCTTTTTATTAAGTTCATCATCCACAAATTTTATCGCATCAGGATTAGTTTTCTCAGAGGAAAACACCACTTTAAAGCCAGAGTAAATCCCCATCTTATGCATTTTTTTGCGAAGCATGCGTGCCAATTTATCATTATAGGTTTCGCTAAAATCTGCAATTCTTATTTTGGCAGGATTTGTTTTGCCACCCGATCCCATAGAACTAATTATTGGGATTTCTCTTTTTAATGCAGCTGCTATAAGTAGAATCTTTGGTGTTAATGAATCTATGGCATCAATAATAAAATCAAAACCTTGATCTAATAGCAGCTCCGTTAATTCATCTCTTAAAAATATCTCTTCAGCTTTTATATTAAGCTCTGGATTAATATCCAAAAGCCGTTCTTTCATTAGCATTGCCTTAGATTGCCCATTTGTACTTATTAATGCTAATAATTGCCTATTTCTATTACTTGGGTGTATAGTATCAGCATCAATAATATGCAACGAACCTACGCCAGCTCGGCAGAGCATTTCTGCAGAATACGACCCCACTCCTCCTAATCCTACCACTAACACCTTAGCGTTCTTAAGCTTATCAATGCCTTCTTTATTTAAAAGTAGTTCCGTACGATCCTTCCAGTTCTCCATTAAACAAATACACTTTTATAGTTATAATAAATCTGATCTCTAAGTTTATTAATGTCTATCCCTCGCAACTTACTTGCAAATAAATATAGCTCTTCTATATTACCAATCCATTCATCTGTTTCAAAAAACAATCTATTAATAGGTATATGTAGCAATATTCGCTGTGCTTTACTGTTGTTTTTCATTATTTCCGCACCAACAGAGAAATACACATTATGCTTAATAAGTTTTTTAAGTATATCTTGATTAGCATTAAATCCATGAAAAATAAATGGCACTGCTGGTTTTTCTTTCTTAAGTATTCCTAAAAAATCAGAATAAGCTCTTACATTATGTACTATCAAAGGTTTATCATACTTTTCAGCAATCTTTAGCTGCTCCATAAATGCGTGATATTGATTATCAAAATTACGTGCAATTGCTCTATCCAAACCACATTCTCCAATGGCTTTCAAATTTGCATCCGATGCTATATAAGTAAGCTGCTTGATTGCTTGATCCACATTTATTTCGTGAATATACCACGGATGTATTCCCACTGAATAAGACTTTGGCCATTTCTGATAAAAACTAACTTTATCAATGCTAAAGCTCTCAATGCCAAGTACAGAGTCAATAAGTTTATTGTGAGTATGAATATCTATTAATGGTGATGTCATTTCTTAACCAAATATTTCATTAATCATATCTTGCTCAAGCTTATCAAACAAACCATCAGTATTTGCCATATGATAAAAATAATCCTTAGTTATTTTCTTCTTAAGCTTATCCATGGAATTAATTATCTCTTTACTATCTTCAAAAGTCATTTTCAATGACTCATCAGACTCATTTACAGAAAGCTTTATATAATTGTTTATTTCATATAAGGTTATGGCCTCGCTAACATCAGTTACGCCATCAACTTTCATCAATTTTACCAATAAGAAATTTATAGCTTTTTTCTCTTGAGTAGTATAATCCATAATTACAATTATTTAATTTATAATACTTTGCTAAGATATGATTTCTAGTAATAATACCTATTTTTCATCATCAAAAAAGAATTTATAGTATTTCTTACCATTCTCGTCTACTCCTCTTTCCACTAGACTTTTATCGCCATGCATATATATGCTAAAATTCTTATCTAGTTTAAGAACGCTTCTAAAATTCTTAGCTTGTTTTTTTACAGCTTTATTAGAGATTTCGAAGCCTTCGTCAAAGTTAATTGATTTATCATGTGTATATCCTTCATCATAGGAGTGAAAAGTATCTATTAAATTTGAATCTTGTAGCACTTCCACTTCAAACTCATTTTGCACAAAACTATCATTGGTTTTAAAATAATCTACCGAACGATTAAGCAAGTCAATTTGATCAGTTCTTTCAACATCAAATTCCTCAGGCAACTTATGTTTAATAAAATTTTCCGTCATTTCAAGAAAATGCGTAGTATTATTTACATAATCGTTTCGAAGTGCCACATTCGCAAAATCATTCATCCAATAATCAGTCTCAACACTACCATTATCAATCACAAATACTGTATAAGGCTCTTCTGTAAAAAGAACTAAAATTGCCTTATCAAGCTTACGGCCAACTCCCTTCTTGAAATTTAATTTTACTCGTCCATCATCCTCAGCCACGGTTTCAATAAAGGTTTCTTTATTCTCAACTTTATAAATACCTAAAGCTTTATAATGTTCATTTTCAAGTTTTATATTATCAAAATTTATAACAAACAGATCGCCATCCTTAATATTTGGATGAATGGAAACATCTTTTAAATACTGATGAATTTCTTTTGTTTTCAATACAAAATCAGCCTCTTCATTAATTTCCTTAGATATTTTGAAAATTGGATTTAACTCTATATCTTCATCATGTCTAAATTCATAAGTAGCAAAGCTAGAGGCAAAAGGCTTCAAAAATGTCCTTTTAATAGCTTCTTCATCTTCTTCAAAATTCATCATTATCTCCTTGTCATTAAGAAAAGAAGTATCACTCTGAATACCTATTCTATGTACTGTAATATTTGTAATTACAGCTTCTTTAATTTCAATCATATATAAGTTTTATTAGTAATTTTCTGCATCTAAATACTCATCGTCTTCAGATAAATCGGAACTTGAGCCAAATTCATCCTCAAAACTTCCAAATTCATCCTCATCAAACATATCTGAAATTACTTCAGCCTTTTGTACTTCTATAATTTCTATATCAAAAATAACATCCTTACCCGCAAGTTCAGAATTACCATCTAGCATTATTTTATCATCACCAATTTTATGAATCTTAAAAGAAAACACACCTTCCTCAGTTGGTACTTCCACTGTATCTCCTTCCTTAACCTCCTTATCACCAAGGAACTCCTTTTTATCTACTTCCATCAACAGCTCTTTATCATAATCACCATAAGCATCAATTGCTTTTATGGTCACTGTCTTCTTTTGACCTTCTTTCATCCCTAAAACAGCTTCCTCAAATCCTGGAATCATCATTTCATCACCAAGGGTAAATAAAATAGGATCGTTTGAAATAGTTGTGTCAAACACTTTCCCATTCTTTAGCTGACCTGTATAATGCACTTTTACTGTATCTCCTATTGATAACATCGGTATTGTATTAATTTTTTACCATGCAAAAGTAAATAAAATTGATACTGAAAATCACCAATATTTATGCAATAATTAATAAGCTAATAATTTCGAAAAAATAAAAAGCTTAAGTTTTAATAAAAAGTTTATTTTTGACATCTTATTTATTTAAAAACAATAAATGAAATTATTACTAGTATATAATCCTTTTGCTGGCTTTAAAAGATCTGGCAAACACTTCTCAGAAGTAAAACAACTGATACGTGATAAAGGTATGGATTTTGATTTACGCTTTACAAGAGCTGCAGGAGATGCTACTACCATGGTTGAAGAAGCTGATTTAACTCAGTATGATGGTATTATTAGCTCTGGTGGTGATGGTACTTTTCATGAGGTACTTAACGGGTATTATAAAAACAAATCAGCTAGTAAACCTCCCATTGGTATTATTCCTAACGGTACTGGTAACTCTTTTGCTATTGAACTAGGATTAAAAAGCTTTGAGTATGAGAAGGCTATTGATATTATTTCTAAAAATATTATAAAGAAAGTTGATATTGGATACTGTCAGATGCAGGATAGCAGCTTCTATTTTCATAATATACTTGGCTTTGGTATGGTTGCCGATATTAATGAAGCTTCTGATAAATATAAGAATTTGGGAAACCATTCTTATACCATCGCTTCACTAGAGAAAATAATGGCACTAAAGACCTTTGATCTAGAGATAATACTTGATGGTAAGTCTATTAAGCAAGATAATCTATTTGTAGAAATATCTAATACGCGCTATACTGGATCTAGTTTCCTTATGGCGCCAAAAGCGAAAATTGATGATGGATTATTAGACGTTACTATTAGTAGAAAATCTTCTCGATGGAATGTGCTCAAAATATTTATGAGTATTTTTAAAGGAACGCATATTGAGAATAAGGATATTGAATATATTCAAGCAAAAGAGATCATTGTTAAAACAAAAGAAAACAAAACACTAACTCCTGATGGAGAACAATATGGAAGCACACCTCTTACTGTTGAATGCAAAAAAGAATTCCTAGATTTCTTTTGGATATAAATATATAATTAAACCTCATTTTTTTTAAAGATTATATTAAATCTTACTACTATAATATTAATACCTGCAATAATGCGAACAGAAAAAGACCCAAAGGAATTTCAGAAAATAGACGGCGTATCTGTGCCCAAGGAATTAGCTGTGGAAAGAGAAAGCCCTGCAAGATCTATTGCAAAAGCTATTAGCTGGAGAATTATTGCAAGCCTAACAACTTTTACCATTTTTTATTTTACTGTAGGAGGAAAAGTTGCTCTAGAAGTTATAACTGCTGCAGTAGGAATAGAGCTTTTTACCAAAATGGCCATTTATTATGTACACGAAAGAATCTGGGCAAATGTATATTGGGGTCGTAATTGGATGAGGTATAAACTAATAAGAAGAATTAAACTTAATTATATTAGGTGGAAACGTAAGAATAGATAAACTAACGTCTAAATTCAATTATCACTTTAAATGAACAACATAATTAACAGTAATACAGCTAGTAATAAAATAACTAAAGAAGGTAAACTTACAATAGTATATTTGCTTGTTTTGTTATTTGCTTTCATTCCAACTTATAATCATATATTTGACAGTAAGATTGCATTTTTGGGAGATAACGCTAACTACTATATTCTAGGTAAAGCTATTGCTAATGGTGATGGTTTTATAAATGCGCAGAATGTTACACAAACTCCTGCAAACTCATATCCTCCTGGTTATCCTGCATTTATTGCTACTATTATCACTATTGCAAACGATAGTATCGTTACAATAAAATATACTAATGGATTACTATACTTTGCGTCCCTAATTGTATTATTCTTCTTTTTTAAAGCCATTACTGATAATATACATTTTAGCTTTGCCATATTATTTGCAATGCTATTTCATTATTACAATCTCCAATATAGTACTTGGATGATGAGTGAAATACCTTTTATATTTTTCTCTTCACTTGGCTTACTGGCACTCACAAAAATTGACACCCAACAAGCACCATGGAAAAGCCCTTGGTTTGCACTAATGTTATTAAGCACATCATTCTCATACTACATACGTTCTCAAGGCATTGCACTTATAGGAGGCATAGGTTTATATTACTTAATTCATCGCAATTGGAAATATATGTTTAGCTACGGAATTGGATTTGTGTCCATAGCTCTACCATGGTTTATAAGAGGCCTTAGCTTTAAAGGTTCCCCGTATACCGCAGCTCTTAAATATAAAGATTATTATGACCGTTCCAAAGGAGAAATGGATGGCATCGGAGATTGGATTGATCGTATTTTTAGCAATATACCACGCTATATAGAAAGTGAAATTCCTTCTGCTATTTTTGGCACTGAGCCTGATTACCAAAACACATCTATGACATTAGGTATCATCATTATAGCTTTAATTATTTTTGGAATTATAAAAACAAGAAAATACCAGATAGCCATTGCAGGATACATACTTGCAACATTTGCGATACTAGTTCTCTGGCCTTCGGTATGGATTGGAATTAGATTTATGATGCCAATAGTACCTCTTATGATTTTTCTTTTTTTTTATGGCATTTTCTCTTTAGTTATTTTTATTCTTGAGAAAATAAAATTCAATACCGTAAAAATAAATCAATATTTACCTTACGCATTTATATTAGTAGCATTAATATATACACCAAGGCTTGAAGAACTAAATAAAGCAGCAAATACACCTCTAAATCCAATATATCGTAATTATTTTGCTATGGCCGAATGGACAAAAAGTAATTTAGGCCCAAACACCAATATTATATGTAGAAAGAATATGTTATTTCACCTTTTTTCTGACCATTATGCTCATCGTATAATTAATAAGCATGATCATGAAGCTATTTTTAAAGCTTTTAAAGATGGTAAATATACCCATATAGTATATTATGGTAGTGGATTAGGTCAAAAATATGTACTTCCTTTACTACAAAAATATCCCGAAAGGTTTAAAGTGATTAATAAAACAGAAAAACCAGAAGTTTATCTAATGGAAATAATTCAATAAGTTGTTTTATAGCAACCCTAAATATCTAAACAAAATCACGTAATATTCAAACTTCTCAATAATTTGATATATATCAACTAGAATAAGAGAAAAGAATTATAGTTATTTAATACTATTAAACCATTAAAAACAAATGATTTAATTGCTATAACTAATTCTATTTAAATAATTTACCCTACCCTAAAGAAATCTAAGCCTCCTCTATTTATAATTATTTTAAATAGTAAAATACGTTGTTATTTTTTTTACTTTTGCACTCCGCTTATATCATTAGATATAACAAAACAAATAAATTATAGAATTTAGTTTTATATCGCTTTCATTTAAGAATTCAAAACTCTTAATTAAAGCTCTTTAACAAAACAATATATCATGAGTAAGAAAAAGTTTTTAACCTTAGAAGGTAACCAAGCAGCAGCATACATAGCTTATATGTTTAGCGAAGTTTCGGCTATCTACCCTATTACTCCGTCATCAGACATGGCTGAGTATGTTGACCAATGGGCAGCAAATGGAAAGAAGAACATTCTTGGTTCTACCGTACAAGTTAGCGAAATGCAATCAGAGGCGGGAGCTGCTGGTGCAATGCACGGGGCTTTACAAGCTGGTGCTTTAGCAAGTACTTTTACTGCTTCACAAGGTCTATTATTAATGATTCCTAATATGTACAAAATGTCGGGAGAATTACTTCCTGGTGTTTTCCACGTTAGTGCACGAAGCATTGCTGCTCAAGCACTTTCTATATTTGGTGACCATAGTGATGTTATGAGTGTACGCCAAGCTGGTTTTGCTATGTTAGCAACAGGTAGCGCACAAGAAATCATGGATATTGCTGGTATAGCTCACCTTGCAGCTATTAAATCACGTATTCCTTTCTTACACTTTTTTGATGGATTCCGTACTTCTCACGAAATTCAGAAAGTAGAAGCAATGGATCAGGACGAAATGGCTAAGTTATTAGATTACGATGCTATTCAACGTTTCCGCGACAATGCTCTTAATCCAGAAAAGCCAGTAACTAGAGGTACAGCACAAAACCCAGACATTTATTTCCAGGCTCGTGAGGCTGCAAATAATTTCTATGATGAAATTCCTGATTTAGTTGAGGAGTACATGGTAGAGATCAAGAGAATAACTGGTCGTGAGTATCACCCATTTACATATTATGGTCACCCTGAGGCTACAGATATTACTATAGCAATGGGTTCTATAAACGAAACAATCAAAGAAACTATTGATTATGAAATGAAGAATGGTAAAAAGATTGGTGTTATCACTTGTCACCTTTATCGTCCATTTTCTAAAAAATATTTCATGAAGGTATTCCCTAAGTCAGTTAAGCGCATTGCAGTGCTTGACCGTACTAAGGAAATTGGAGCCAATGGCGAGCCAATGTATCTTGACGTAAGAGATTTATTTTATGGTCAAGAGAATGCTCCTATGATTATTGGTGGTCGTTATGGTCTTTCTTCTAAAGACACTACCCCATCTATGATGCAATCTGTATATAATAACTTAGCATCAGAAAATCCTATCAACGGATTTACTGTAGGTATTATTGATGATGTATCTTTCAAATCACTTCCTTTATTGCCAGAAATTAACTGTGCTAAAGAAAGTACAATCGAAGCTAAATTTTATGGTTTAGGTGCTGATGGTACTGTTGGAGCTAACAAAAACTCTATTAAAATTATTGGAGAAAATACAGATTTATATTGCCAAGCATACTTCTCATACGATAGTAAGAAGTCTGGTGGTTTTACAAACTCTCACCTACGTTTTGGTAAAGAGCCTATCACTTCTCCTTATTTAGTAAATAATCCTGATTTTGTTGCCTGTCACGTTCCTGCTTACTTAACTAAGTACGAAATGCTTGAAGGTCTAAAAGATGGTGGTACATTCTTACTAAATAGTATTTATGACAAAGCTAAGACTATTGAAACTTTGCCAAATTACTTTAAGAAGTATATGGCAGAGCATAATATCAAATTCTATATAATAAATGGTACTAAACTAGCTGCCGATATTGGGTTAGGCAACCGTACTAATACTATTATGCAGTCTGCTTTCTTTAAGCTAGCTGATATTATTCCTTATGACCAAGCAAAAGAGGAAATGAAGAAATTCATTGTTAAGTCTTATGGTAAAAAAGGTGAAAAAATTGTTAACATGAACTATAAGGCAGTTGATGCTGGTGAAGATGTTATCAAGGTAGAAGTTCTTGCTGAATGGGCTAATTTAGAAGTTACTTCTATAGTTCCTATTCCGAAAATTACGCCTACAGACTTTGTAAAGAATGTAGCACAGGTTATTGATGCTCAAAAAGGCGATACACTTCCTGTATCTACTTTTATTGGAATGGAAGATGGTACTATTCCTAATGGTACTACTAAACACGAAAAGCGTGGTATTGCTATTGATGTTCCAGAATGGCAAGCTGATAATTGTATTCAGTGTAACCAATGTGCTTATGTATGTCCTCATGCTGCTATTCGTCCTTTCTTATTAGACGAAAACGATGTAAAAAATGCTCCTGAAGGAACAGAAACTATTACAGGAAAAGGTGCTATTAAAGAATACGAATTCCGTATCCAAGTAAGTACATTAGATTGTACTGGTTGTGGTATTTGTGCTGAGGTTTGTCCTTCTAAGGAGAAATCACTAATCATGAAAGACGCTACTACTCAGTTCGACGAGATTGATCGTTGGTTGTATATGGATAACGAAGTTGGTTATAAAGAGAATGTTGTTGACAAAATGAAAAATGTTAAGAATTCTCAGTTTGCTCAACCATTATTCGAGTTCTCTGGAGCTTGTGCTGGTTGTGGTGAAACACCATATATAAAAGCTGCTACTCAGTTATTTGGTGAGCGTATGATCATTGCTAACGCAACTGGTTGTTCTTCAATTTACGGTGGCTCTGCTCCTTCTACTCCTTATTGTACTCACGACGATAGTGGTGCTGGTCCAGCTTGGGCTAACTCATTATTTGAGGACAATGCAGAGTATGGTTACGGTATGGCTGTAGCTATTAAGAAGATTCGATCTAACATGGAAGAGATGATGAACGAAGGAATGGAAAGCGGTGAGTTTACTGGCGAAATAGCTGATGCTATGAAAGTTTGGATTGATGGTAAAGATAAAATTGTTTCATCAGAAGAAGCTACTGCTGTACTTCGTCCAATGCTTGAAAAAGCTGATGGTAAAATTGGATCTGAGCTTAGTAAACTTTCTCATTATTTAATCAAGAAGTCTTTCTGGATTATCGGTGGTGATGGCTGGGCTTATGATATCGGTTTCGGTGGATTAGATCACGTAATCTCTACTGGCGAGGATGTTAATATTCTTGTACTAGATACAGAGGTATACTCTAATACTGGTGG
>QMPB01000016.1 GCA_003648395.1 Bacteroidota bacterium | reverse complement strand
TATATTTTCCTATTAGAAGGCAAAAATTATTTGCATAGCCGTAGCTATGGAAATAATATTTAACGCAGTAATAGGGAAATATAAACGATTTATATGGCGTGTTTTGGTATTAATTTGGTATAAATAATCTAATCTATCAACAGCAAAATTAGATAATCCTTAATCTATCAATAGAGTTTTGTATAACTTTCTTTGTGTCTGAATTCTGCTCAATTTTAAGTGCTTGTATTATATCTTTTAAAGCATAAGTATATTCAGTTTCTCCAATAAGCCTAGCAGCATTACTTCTTACTTCGGCATTATTATGTCGCAGTAAACCAATATTCCAGCGCACAGCAGGGCGAGAACGCATCGCATTTAAACTATTCATTGCAGCTATTACATCCTCTGAATTATTACTATAAAGTTTCCAAAATAATTTCTTCTCTTCATTACGAAGCTTTTTATCAAATAATATTGGCTTAATATTAATCTCAGGACGAATCCACTTTTGGTTATAGGAAATCATATCATTGGAACTAACCCAACGTACAATTCTTGGTATCAACCATCTCATACCGGGTGTAGACTCAGGATGCCCAGCAAAAACAAAAAGCTTCCCTTTTCCAATTTTCTCATTCAAGCTGAATGTACGTCCTGGTGTTATTCCTTCTGGAGCAAAATTGTCTGGATGAATATCGGTAACAAATGTTGCAATTTCATTATAATCTGATTCTATAGAATCTGTTTGAGATAAAACAGGACCATCATAATATTGAACAAAAGTACTTTTACCTTTTAACTCAGGAAATACTTTCATTCCTTCATCTGTCAGTGCAAATTGCACCAAGCCTCTACCCCTATTATAATGCTTTCTGTCTATATGAATGGAGCTAGCCATTGCAATACTTGGATAACCAGCAGTAGATGATAATAAATAAGCTCCTGCACAGATTCCAACAACTCCTTTACCTTGATTCTTTACAAAATCAATAACTAATTCTTTTCCTGATTGACCAAGATTATTAAGCTCCTTACTTCCGCTTCCTCCAGGAAAAATAAGCACATTTATATTATCCAATTCTCCCTTCTGAATATCAACAGCACTAATTGGGAATGCAATAATTCCAGTATCAATTCGTAATGCTTCGATAGTTTCAATAACAGAAATAGCACCTGCTCCATTTCCATCAAATACTCCAACTAGTATATGATCTTTACCTTTTTCAGATTGAATTTCCGTATATTTTTCAACATTAGTATTACATGCACTAACAAATACAAGTACAAATAAAAAAACAATTGAGCTAATCTTAGTCATAAGGCTTATTTTTTAGCTATGCTATATCTCTATTCCAAATTCTTTCTTAAATAAATCTTGAACATCTTTTGATGTTTGCTCATAAAAAGCTGCAACTTCTGATTTCTTCATCCCATTCTCTCTCCAAAGCTCCATCTGCTTATATGTTTTAGCAAATATTGCATCTTCATGAGGTTTTATCTTTTGTCTTATACCTGTATTATCATCATTGGTAAGAGCATTGATATTAATATAGAATTTAGAAGCAAACTTACCCCAACGAATAGGAAATAATTCTTTTTTTAGTTCTAAAGCGGCATAACAAACAGGAGAATCTTTTAATTTCTCATCTCTTTGTACAACCAATGGAACATCTTTTCCTCCTTTTATCCAGGTAGGTACTACTACTGAAGTTAATGGAAAACCAACTACTGACCAAAGTGTTGTCAGTTCAGCATTCTCACCTTTCTTAACTCCTTGCACTACACATGAAGAAGCGCTACTTTTTCTTGGAATAAAGTCGTGAAAAAACGCATAAGTTGGAGTATTTTCTGGCACTTCAGCATACTGTTTATAAAGATCTGTTTTAACTAAAGAATGCTTTAAACCTCGAGCTACATCTTGCAAAATAAATTGTGCATCAAAATTATTAGTTGACATGGCATTATAGAATAATTCGTTGGCAGTATTATATCGAATATATCCACTGCTTTCTTTACCAAAGCTACCCGTAAAAGAATAATTTCCTCTAATAATGTAGCCAAAAGGAGCAACTGTTGGATCGTTTGCATCAAATTTCACATAACCCTTATTATTCACCTCAAACATAGCAGCACCATTATTGGCGTCTATAACACCAAAATTAGCTTCTAGTCTTGTTGGCTTAGGAAAAGCATCAAGAAATTTCTGAAAATCTTCAATACTAGCACAAGTTTCAAGTGCCTCCTTCATTAAGTGGCCTTCAAGACCATTAAGCTCAACTGTATCACCAATATTAAGATTATAAGAAGCAGAATTCATTATTGCAAAACCTGCGCTATTCATTCCTATCCATATACTCTTTCCCTTAGTATCACCTGAATTTACAAGCCCCATATACTCAAATTTATCGCCCTTGAAGTACATTATTTTATTGTGAACAGCCCATGTATCTCTATTTTTCCAAAGCAATGGTCGACCATCTTTTGTGTATTTACCAGAAATAACAGCAACAGTACATGCCGAGGCTCCTAAATGAAAAAGAAATATTGAAAATAATATTATTGATATTTTCTTGATATTCATGATATTATGCATTAAAATATAAATTTGTAAATGACTGTTTCAAAAACGATAATAACAGCCGATGCCGATGCATCGGGGCAAAATTTGGTGTTTTTTCTAGCAAAGACTACTTAGCAGGAAACCACCCACCATCAGATGTATTCACACCATCAGCATTACCTTCACCGCCAAAAGAATACACATCAACTCCAAGTACATTCAATTCTTTAGATGGAATTGGAAAATTCATTATTGTTCCCTTTTGCAATCTGTCAGTTCTTCTCATATCGAAGAAAGAACCTCCAAAACCAGCAACAAATAATTCTATATCTCTTTCGTAAAGAATAGCATCAATAATTTGATCTTGCGTAGAAGAAGCTGAAAGGCTGGGCAAATTACCACGAGTAGACCTAGAGCTAGCATTAAGTATTGCTGTAGCTTGACCTATATCATTCATTCTAGCATAAGCTTCTGCCTTTATTAATTCTAACTCATTAGTATAGAATTCTGGAAAGAAATCAGGATTTGAAAAAGTATAAGGTATTCTTGTATAAGTATAGAATGAATAGTGATAGTAACCACGTTCTGGCTTAAAAGGGCAGGTATTGTCATGAGTAAAATCACTAGTAAGGCGAGCATCAGCAGATGTAGCAACACCAGGATCGGAGCCATTAGTTAATCTCCAAGGATAATTATTATCCATAAGATGAATAATACGTGCATCTACTCTTACCCAGTCATCTCTTTCGTAAGTATAATGAAAAACCCATTGCTTCCAGTTTACATTATCCATATATACTTCAAAATTGCTTGTAATACCTTTCTCAGCATAACTAAGTACTGTACTCCAATCTGTAGCATTTGTTTCAGACATATTTCTCGCAGAATAAACCTTAAAACGAGCCATATAAGAATATGCCAATTGAACTAGTTCTGAATTAGTATATTCTTTACCATTAATCCAATCGTTAGGAATAATAAAGTTACCATTTTCGCTTATGCTAATACATTTCTGCAGTGAACTTATTGCGGCATCTACAACTTCATTATATGGCTTAGTCTGCTCTGATGCAGGGTCTATAGTTTCGTCGGTAATAACAAATGCTTGATCGTAAGTAAGTCCAAGATTCCCAAGAGAGAGTCCTTGAATAAAATAAGAAAAAGCCTTCACCATTTTTGTGTCTTCTCCTGTACCATCAGAACCAATTGTTCCTATCTCCATACCATCATCTATTACTTTTAGCACATCATTTGCTGTATTAAGTATACTATAATTTTGTTCCCAGTAATGCTCAAAAATATAAGAGTATGCATAACTCTCTGAATTGTCAAGTTCAGGACGTGGTTCGGAAGATAAATCTCTCATTCCACTATTAAGCCACGAGCTAGTACCTTGATCGGCCATAGTCATCATCGCCATTTGTGGTGACCAACTATGCGTTTGAGTACGGATATACCAACCATAAAACATACTCGATGCCACTCCGTAAACTGATTCTGGATCTGAGTAAATATTCTCAATACTAGGATTAGTAGTATTTTCTACATCAAGCTTCTTAGTGCACGAATTAAAAACTACTGATGTAAATAAAAACAAGTATAATATTTTAGTTTTCATATGTTTAAGATTTATTAATTTGATGACACCTGTCTGCCAGCAGGCAGGGGAAACTCTCAAGACAAATATTAATCATGACCTTGTGGGTCACAATAAGATTAAATTTTGTCATGTTCGTTTCATATTAAATGATTTTGAAATAATTAAAATATAAATTGTAATGAACCAGAAATAGTTCTAAAATTTGGATAACCAAAATTATCGAAAGCAAAAGTAGAAAGATCTCCAGTAGAAGCTACCTCAGGATCGTATCCACTATATCCAGTAAATGTTACTAAATTTCTACCAATCAAACCAAGTTTAATTGACTTTATGAAATTATCGTTTTTAGGTTTATAAGTATAAAATACTGACAATTCACGAAGTTTCAAATAAGTACCATTCTCTACAAAATATGAATTGATTGATTGTTCATAGAAGTTACTATAATAGAATACTGATTTCTTTTCACTTTCAGCTTTTCCACTTTGATCAAACTCTATTGCTCTTGCATCGCGGAAAGTATACTGATGAGTATAATTATATACATCACCACCTTGTTTCCAATCAAGTAGCATATAGAATGTGAAATTCTTAAAAGAATAAGTAGTAGAAAGATTCAAATGGAAATCAGCATTTCCATCACCAATAGCAACTTTATCAGCATTTCCATCACCATCTTCATCATAGAGAATACCTTTTTCTTTAGTAGAACCTTGAGTTCCCTTTTCAATTACAAAACCATCGCTATTAACTTCATAATCATTAATAGTTTTGCCAGCAGGTAATTGCTCTGCCATCACATCCATACTTTTTACCCAATCGTAGCCATAAATAATTCCAAAAGATTCTCCTGGATTAATATAATATGCACTATGAGGGCCTGTATAATATGCAGGAATAGAAAGGCTCTCCATAACCTGAGTAATTTTGTCAAAATTTAATCTAAAGTTAAGATTATGATCTTTAGAATCTATTGCATTAATGCTTAAAGACATTTCTATCACATTTGATTTAATATCACCAACATTTCGCCATTGATATGGATAACCAAGGTGAGAAGCCAAAGGAACTTTTGCAAATGCTCCAATAGTATTATTAATAGAGTAACTTGCTGTAAAAGTAAATTTCTCCAAAAACTGCGCATCAATCGCAAATTCAAGTTCACTAGCTTCAGAAGGCTTTAGGTTAGTATTTCCCAATTGATCACGATAAACTTGCCCATTATTAAAATAGTATGTTTCGTACTGCCAAGAGAATCCTGGACGTAATCCAGAAGTACCATAAGCAGCTCTAATTTTCAACTCTTGAAAACCTGGAATTTTGAAATCTTCACTTATACGATACGCTGCTGCTACACGATAATAACTTTGCCAGCGTTCATTTTCTCCAAAAAGAGAAGAACCATCTCTACGATAAAGACTAGAAAATAAATACTTACTTTTATAATCAAAATCTACTATACCAAAATAGTTGATTGCTCTAATAGCTCCATCATATGAATGCAATGTAGATTTTGTAGGGTCAGTATTAGTTAATTGAGGAATACCTGGCACAACAAAATCGCGGCCAGTAACACTAAAATCGTGATACTCTTGATCTTCGTACAAATAACTAACTTTAGCTTTTACTAAGAAATCGCCAAATGTATTTATATAATTAGCTGTTGTTTGAAATGTTTGACTCTTTGAACTATAATTCTCTTTATAAATACTACCACCAATACTAGCTCCACCTCCGTATAAATAACCTTTTGGAGTTAATGTATTATAGTATTTATCAAATTTCTCATAGCTATAAGCAGCATCAATATTAATGCATTTATTAACTTTAAAACTTCCTTTTAAGTTGGACATAAATGTACTTTTATTTGAAGTTCTGTTTCGATAATAAAGAGGATAAAGAGGATTCTCTTCAATGCTCCATGGATCTGGTAAAATTAAGTATGGTGTTCCATCAGGATTTTTCTGATTCAAGTCAACATCAGGATTAATAAAAAGTAAATCAAAAAAACTATTACTTGAGCCTGGTTTATCACTATTGGAAGTTATATAAAGACTTGAGGTAGAAAACTTAAATTTCTTGCCTATTCTAGTATCCGAATTGAATCTAAAGTTGCGGCGAGTATACCCATCAGTATTAAAAATAATACCTTCGTTATGATGATTCTCAAAAGAGAAGAAGAGATTTGAAGTTTTAGATTTAGTAGCAACCCCTATATAATTAGTATAATAATTTCCACTCTTAAAAAACTCTTCTTGATGATCTCTAATCAATGCAAATGGTTGATCAGCATAACCTGAATCAGTTAAAACTCTACTTCCACTAACTACATTTCCATCAGCATCATATTGCACATTCTCATATTTGGTATATGGGAAACTGGCATCATCAGCTGCTAGTTTATAAGGATGATGATTTGATTGCTTAATATTTTTTGCTAGGCTAGAATTACCAAACTCATTACGAAAAACTATTTCGTAAGAATCGGTCATTTTTTTTCCTCTTTTTGTAGATATAACAATAACACCACCAGCAGCTCTAGAGCCATAAAGAGCAGATGCGGCAGGTCCTTTTACAACCTCAATACTTTCAATATCATCAGAGTTAAAATCGGAAAGTGAAGTTTGTATCATAATACCATCAACAATAATTAATGGTTCGTTATTTCCTAACATAGAAGTTACACCTCTCAAACGAATAGAAGTCCCTGAGCCAGGTTGACCACTTGCCTGTGTAACAACCACACCAGCAACTTTACCTTGCAAAACACTAGCCGCAGAGCTAGCAGGTACTTTTTTAAGTTCAGCAGCATCAAGATGTTCCACTGTTACAGTAAGTTTCTCGCGTGGGGTCTTACCAGCAACACCAGACACTATTACTCCTTTTAAACCCATTACATCTGCATGCATCCTTATTTCTAATTCACTAACATTAACTACAGAAACTGTCTGTGTGGTAAACCCAAGATATTTAATTTCCAGCATTGTAATAGAGCTTGGAACCTCTATACTAAACCGACCTTCAATGTCAGAAATAGCATGAATACTCTTATTCCCAACAGCAACCACTGTAGCTCCAGGCAAAGATTCACCATAATCATCTCTTACAATGCCATCAATCTTTTTTAATGAACCTCCTTCTGTTGCTTTAATTTCTTCATCCTTCTTTGCAAGAACATAATAATCACTTCGTATTTCTTTAAATTTTACATCTTTACCTTTAACTAAGAGAGTAAGAGCCGAATTAATATCTTTTGAATTGAGTATCTCGTCTGAAACACTTTGTGTAATAGTAAAACTTATACTTGCATCATATGTAATAGATACATCAAATTTCTTCTCCAACGACTTCACAATCTCTGACAGTGGCACTGTAGATTGTTCAGCAGAAGATGCTTTTACTATCGAAATTGAACTTGTCAATAGTAAAATTAGCAATAAAATAGTTGTGTTTTTCTTCATAATTAATACTTTAAATGTAATATTATCCTAAGCCTCATCAACATCTTAATACTTTAAGAAGTGCTTAATAAAGCCCATATTAATATGTTATGTGATTTATTTAATAATAATTGTATCGTTTTGTTGTACAATCTCTCTTTTTAGTATAGCTGATAAACCTTTGAGTATTAAATCAACATTTTGAGATGGAGCTGATCCTCCTAATCGTATTTTAGAAAAACTTTCCTCATTGATGATAAGCGTTTTATTGTAATTATTCTTAAATACTTGCGCTAGGTCTGAAAGTGAAAAATTATCGAATTTTAGTCTATCGTACATCCATGCAGTATAAATACTTGTATTAATATTTTCAAGACTTAATTCTTGTGAACTAATACTATAGAAGGCCTTTTGTCCGGGAACAATCATTGTTTCATTAAAATTTCTATTATCAAAAGAATTTAATTTTATACTTCCTTCAACAAGAGCTACCAAAGTACCTTTTTCAGTTTCCTTTACGTTAAACTTTGTACCAAGTACGACTATATCATAGTTTTGAGTTTCAACAGTAAAATTTCGCCCATGAGATTTTTCAATCTCAAAATATGCTTCACCATTCATACTCACTTTTCTATCAAAACCCTTTAAAAAAGAATTGCTATATGTAATTTCAGCATCATCATTTAGTATAATTTTTGATCCATCAGGAAGAGTTAGTTCATTACCATCAATATCGCTAGAAGCTATAGTTACAGTAGAGTTCAAATCATTAACAATAAAAACAACGCCTATCAATAGACCAATAAATATTGCAGCATACTTTAACGTTTGTTGAACTATTTGCCTTCTGCTTATTGAAGCTGGTTTCTCTATTTCTTTACTAATTAATTCAGAAATACGAGCTTTATCAAAATCAAGCTTTGGCTCTTCAATATTATTCCACAATTCAGTAGAATCGTCAAGAGCTAATTTAAACTCATCATCGGTTTTTACCAACATTTCTATGAACAACTCTTCTTCCTTAGTTGTTTCATTAGATTGGTGTTTTGCAATAAGATTCCAATATTCTTCTCTCATAATAATATTGTTTTCTTTAATTAGGGTTTTATGAATTTCTTTGTTTCTTTCCCATCATCTCCTGAAATAGTAAGCAAATACATACCATTTTTCAGAAACTCAGTATTTATCTGAATATTTGAATAAGAAGAATCATTTTCAAAATAATGTTTATAAACAATTTGACCGGTAATATTACTTATGGTCAATAGTCTATTACTAAAATCACTATACTCTACATTAATATATGAGCTAACAAATGTTGGATATATTGAAAATTCTGTAGTTCTTTGATTGTTAAGTTCCTTCTCAATATCAATACTCATATATTCAGACCATCCATTATCCTTATAGATATTATCGTTTTTAGCTCTAACTCTAAATCTGTGCAAATCTGTACTAGTATAACTATAGCTATACAATTTGGTTTTTATATCATCAGAAATCTCAGTCCAATCGCTATTACCAACTTTAACTTGCAATTCGTAATCTGAAGGACTAATAATCATAGGATAAAACCATTCTATATCAACTGTATTTTTCTCAAAATTAAGTCTTGGTGTGTTCATTTCAGGCACTGGTAACATATCGACCACCGCAGCGGTAATATTGGAATATCCTCCAGCATTAAAACCATTTTCAGTATCGTACCATCCATTAGACGAACCCCACCAACCCATATTTAAGTGATAGAAATTTGTTCCTGATGACACTTTTAATCCATCACCAACAACGGCATGTCCTGCTCCACTAGAAGTATATATTGCAAACTGAACAGGATAATCACTTTTAATATTATTTCTAACTCTTTCCCAAAAATCAGAAGCTGACTTTGTAATATACTCTGCCGTATATCTAAAATACTTATTTGCAGCAGCAGGTATTCTATTAATATTAGATGTTGAACCATTATATTCAAAATCCATATCTACAGAAACAGCTGCATGATAAGCTAGTTTACCAAGTTCCTCTCTTTGAGCAGAGCTAGTAGCTTTTTTATAATACTCATCTAGTATATCATTCCAATTATAGTATTCCTTATCAAAATGTATGGAATGAGGCCCTTTTGTTGAGCCATAACTATCATTATAAGAATGACTTCCCACACCTATTCGTGGCCACTTATAATACTGTAGTAATTCTGTAAATGTTATAGCAACACAACCAACAGCATAATTGCTAGGAGTGTAATAATTAGTTACATTAACAGTATGATTATTTTCATCCTTGCAATTTACTTGACCATAAAGAGAACTTAATAAAGGGCCATATTGCTCTTTAGTATACTTAACACCATTGGTAAGTATTACGTTCCACTTTTCTCTATTATTAGAATAATAAATAGTGTTCTGCGCATTGTCAAGTACAGAATTTGAATAATAATCTACTATTAAATCATAGAATGATATATTATTATCAATTCTTGAGTTAATATTTATACTATTGTCTAAAGAGAAAGCTTTAATAGGAGGTAATTGTTTATAGGCACTAATAACAATAAATGCATTTCTATAATTGTATATAATTGCCAATGTATCATCAGCTTTAGTAATAGGATAGGCAACGTAGTCCATCCCATTAATACTATTTTTAATCTCAAAACTAATACGCACTTTATTAACATCAAAACTGTCTACTTTCTGAGCAAAAACAGATAATGAAGTAAGTACAATAAGTATTAAGGAAAAGAGTATTTTAAACATATACAAAGATAAAGAAAAAAGTCAGCATCAATATGATGCTGACCAAAATACACACATTTATTTAACTAATGAAAGCTTTTTCGTAGTAGTTGTGTTTCCTATTGCTACTTGAACAAAATAGATTCCACGATTTAGCTCAGATAAGTTCATTCTAAAAGAACCTACATTTGCATCTACTGTTTTATTAATAAGTTGTTTTCCAGTAATATCATAAACCTTAATATCAGCAAGTTTGTTAATAGCAGTAAAGCTAATAGTAACATAATCAGTTGCAGGATTAGGATAAATATTCACTGAAGAATTTATTTCGATATAGTTTTTAATTCCAACTGGAGGAGGAGCTGGGAAACTACCATTCTCAGCAGCAGCAACCATACTTCCAACTAATAAATCTAAATCAGCTTGAACTTTTTGAGTTCCATCACCAATTGAAGCCATTCTAATACTAGAAGTAATTACATTGTAACGATATAATGCAGAAACTTTACCAGCAAAATCATAATCAGCAGGACCCATTTCGTAAAGAGCTGTTGCCTCAGAAGTAATATCTAATGCGTCAGCATAATATACAGAAGACCATTTCCATTGAATAGTATCAAGAGTGTTAAATGTATTATTTGCTGTTTTAAGCATCATTTCACAACCATTATAAGTACCAAGAGTATCATCAGCATGAGACTGAGCTACATATTTTTCAATACCCATAACATCATAAACAAAATCACCAGCGACAAAATCTTTTGGTGCGGAGCCATAAATATCATAAAGAAAATCAAGACCATCAACCCAAACAACTCCTGCTGAATCAACAAATTGCTGTAAAGCTGAATTAAATTTCACACCATTTACCGTATCTGTTTCATCCCAAAGGTATAAGTTAACACCATCACTGCCTGTATACCATATAACCATATCGTAAGCTTTAAGATCATCAAAAGATGGAGCTACTGAGTCAATCATAAAAGTAGAATTAACATAACCAGCATTAGTTAATGCTGTAGCAATAGTTGCAGATTCTGTACTACTAGTACCGTTATCGTCTACTAAAAGAACACTATAACTAGAAGTTGGAGGTGTTGGTGCAGGAGCAAAAGTACCAGCAGCAGCAGCAGTAAGCATATCACTAACTAATAAATCTAAGTCAGCTTGAACTTTTTGACTACCATCACCTATTGAAGCCATTCTAATACCAGAAGAAATAACATTATAATTATATAATGCTGAAACTTTACCAGCAAAATCATAAGCTGCAGGACCCATCTCGTATAAAGAGTTAGCCGATGCCGTAATGTCAAGCGCATCAGCATAATATACAGAAGACCACTTCCATTGAATAGTATCAAGTGTTGTAATTGTATTTGCTGCTGTTTTTAAGTACATTGGACAACCATTGTAAGTACCTAAACTATCGTCAAGATGAGACTGAGCTACATATTTTTCAATACCCATAACATCATATACGAAATCTCCAGCATTAAAATCTACTGGTGCAGAACCAAAAACATCATAAAGATAATCTAAACCATCAACCCAAACTACTCCATCAGCATTAAGATAGTCTAGTAAAGCAGGGTTAAATTTAGGCCCTGTTACAGTATCTGTTTCATCCCAAAGGAATAAACCAACACCATCACTACCTGTATACCATATAACCATGTCATATGCATCCATATCGTTGAAAGTTGGAGCAACTGTATCGATATTAAAAGAAGCATAAGTAACTCCAGCATGAGCTAAAGCTGTATCAATCGTTACAAATTCGGTAGAACTTATTGAGTTATCATTAACCAAGAGAACCGAATACTGAGCATTTGTTACGCCAATAGTAAGAGCAAAGGCGATTAAAAGTAAGAATTGTTTCATTTTACAATAATTTAATTAATAAAAATATTTTAACACTATTATGACGCGCCATTTTTATCAATACCCTACCTTACTATTATATAATTATTAATAATTGCATAAAAAATGGAATAATGATTATGATAACC
The DNA here is from genome assembly GCA_003648395.1 of Bacteroidota bacterium. The sequence goes on along the minus strand of QMPB01000016.1, from coordinate 7,259 downwards.
AATTATTCCATTAAATATATTTAAGTAATTCTATTTTCTAGTCATTCTTTACTTCAACACCAATATTAAGTACTTTTACTATATCACCCATATCATTATACACAGGAGTATAGGATTCTGAAATTGTAAATGCATTTGCACCTCTAACAATCTTATGTTGTTTAGTAACTGTTTCTCCAGCAAGCACATCTTTCCATAATGACTCAAACTCCTCAAGTTCTTCGTTGGTTAGTAAAGACCTAAGATTTTTACCTTCAACAATATCATTAGAGACATCAAGCAATCTTTTAGCATTCTCATTAATGTTAATAATATTACCCTCAACATCAAGCTCCATAACAATATATGATGAATTAAGTGCATCTAGAATACCATTCATATCCAGTTCTCGACGAGCAGATTCTTCCTGAGTAGTTTGAAGCTCTTCCATATTTTGACGCATTTCTTCTTCTTGGGCGGCTAATTCTTCTGATTTAAGTTTTGACTCTTCTAATAATTGAACAGTTTGAAGATTTACTCTTACACTAGAAATAGTAGAAGCTATACTTTCTGCTAATTGTTCAATAAATGAGATATGATAGTCATCATACTTATAAAAACTAGACAATTCTATCACTCCGTAAACCTTTTCGTTAAATTTAAGAGGAACAAGCAAAATAGTATTGGGCTTTGCTTCTCCAAGTCCACTTGTAATAGATGTATAACCCTCAGGCACATCAGTCATATAAATCCTATCCTCTTCTTGGAAACACTGTCCAACAAGGCCTTCACCAATCTCAATTCTTTTATCTTTATACTTCATTCGAGAATAAGCATATGAAGCACTCATTACTAAGTAAGAGTCGTTATCATCTTCAGTATTTAATAAGAATAATGCTCCTTGATTTGAATTAGTATACTTTACAAGGTTACTAATTACATTATATGTAAAAGCCTCCATATTATCAGTGCTATGACGCAATAATTCTCCAAATTTAGCATATCCTGTAGTCGCCCAACTCTGCATTCTTTCATTTTCCCTTCTTTTTTCTTCCTCTTCATTTGCCTTTTTTAGGCTTTTTCGCATATTTAATAGCGAATTACCTAAAACATCATTCTCATTAAGGCTTTGGTATTCTGAATCCAAATTACCTTTACCAATCTCTTGAGCAAAATATTCCGTTTTTCTTAAGTTATCGAGCAAGGCATTAGAAGAGCTGACAATTTCTCCTATTTCATCTTCTCTAGCTGTTTTTATATCATTTGCCTTATCGATCTCACCTTTTGCCAATTTATTAACTACTTTTGTAATCTTACTTATTGGCTTAGAAATCCCCTTTGCAATAAAATAAACTATAACTAACATAATTAATAGCCCAAGTATACCAACTATAACAAGGGCTTTAAAGTTATTAATCATTATTCCTCTCATATCTTTTACAGGCATAGCAATTCCTACCATCCATGGCGTATCAGCACCAGTAACATTAAATGGATAATAAGTAACATAATACTCTATGCCATCCACTGTATTGTACATTGAAAATGCTTTCCCTTTTTTAACTTTTAAAATAATACTATCAACATTATCTTTAGTTATATCCCTAATAGATTTTCCTACTAATTCTTTTACCTGATTACCTACAAATACTCCATCATTTGAAAGAAGAAAAATATTAGAATTATAGAATTTCTCAGCTTTATCAATAATATCGGCATAAGTAGAAAGGGGTATATCAACTCCAGCTGCACCAAGAAACTCCCCCTCATATACCATTGGAGTAAACACACTAGTTACTGTTTCTATTACACCATAATAATCGTCCTTATATGGATTCGCAAGAACATCTTTCTGAACTACCTTAGTCTGGTAATATGAGCTATTAATATCATCACCAAAAGTGTTTAAAGTATCATATTGTATACTTGACCTATCGTTGTTTGTCTTTGGAGGTCCATAAAGAGTAATTCTAATTCTACCATATTTTTTATTCCATGTGGAGTCTACAAAACGTCTTTCCCAACTCACATATACGGCTTTATAGCTAGGATTTTTCTTATAAACTCTATTCAAAAAAGCTTCTGTTCTTTTTATTTTTTCTTCTGGACTTAATGGCAAATATGTTTCTAGATTATCCGAAATTGTTCTTGAAATCATCATGTCTTCAGAAAGATATGATTTAAATAAATTAGCATATTTTGCCACATTATTATCAGCAATACCTTCAATTTCACCACGAATTACTGGTCCCATTCGATAAACAACAAAACCAAATAATAATGAATAAATAATCACTACCACAGAAATAATAGTCAAGATTAATCTTGTATTTAATTTTAGTTTAGAAAAAATCTTCATAATTTGAATAATTAATATAATAAATCTTTAATTTCTATTACTCTACTATTTCTACACCGATATTAAGCACCTTATAGATTTCATCCATATCGTTATAAATAGGAGTATATGATTCAGACATAACAATCTCACTTCCTGATCTAGAAATTGTACGCTGTCTACTCACAGATTGTCCCGTCATCAATTCAGACCACATTTCATCGAATTCCGCCATCTCTTCTTGTTCTAAGAACGACCTAAGATTACTACCTTCAATATCGTCATGCGAAGTTGCTAATAATTTTTTTGCATTATCATTTATATTAATAATACGTGCATCAGTATCTAACTCTAAAACAATATATGAAGAATTAAGAGCATCCAATATTCCATTCATATCCAGTTCTCGACGAGCAGATTCTTCTTGAGTAGTTTGAAGCTCTTCCATATTCTGTCTCATCTCTTCCTCTTGAGCTGCCAATTCTTCTGATTTAAGTTTCGACTCTTCTAACAATTGAACAGTTTGTAAATTAACTCTAACAGTAGATATTGTTGATGCTATGCTTTCACCAAGTTTCTCTATAAAAACAATTTGATAAGGCTCATACTTATTAAAGCTTGCAAGTTCTATTACGCCAAATACCTTCTCATTAAACTTTAATGGAACTAAAATTAATGTACTTGGATTTGCAGTTCCTAATCCACTAGTAATATTTATATAATCACTGGGGATATCAGTCATATAAATAGTGTCGCCTTCCAAAAAACATTGTCCAACAAGATTTGACCCTACATCAATTCTTTTGTCCACATACTTTTTTCTTTCGTATGCATAGCATGAGCTCATTGTTAAATACTGATCCTTGTCGTCGTCAGTATTTAATAAGAATAATGCTCCTTGATTAGAGTTAGTATATTTTACAAGATTACTAATAACCGAATATGTAAATGCCTCAATATTTTCAGCATTATTACGAAGCAGTTCACCGAATTTCGCATAACCTACTGTTGCCCAATTTAGCTTTTCTTCTTCTTTCCTTCTATTTTCTTCTTCAATATTTGCATTATAAAGGCTTCTCCTCATATTCAATAATGAATTTCCTAGAATATCACTATCACCTATACTTTCGTATTCAGTTTCAAGATTACCTTCTCCTATTTCTTGGGCAAAGGTTGCAGTTTTTTTAAGATTATCAACTAAAACGTTTGTTGAACTAACTATCTCTCCAATCTCATCTTCTCTATCAAAATCAATTTTATTTACTTTATTTATTTCACCTGAAGCTAAAAGCTTTAACAAATATGTAATATGTGTAATCGGCCCTGTAATACTTTTAGCCAAAAAGAAAATAACAACAATAAGAATTGCCAATCCAATAATACCAGCTATTATTAACGCCATGAAATTACTTGACATTACTTTCTTCATTTCACTTTTAGGTAATGCAATACCAACCATCCATGGAGTTTCCTCAGCACCGTGGACGGTAAAAGGATAAAAAGTTACATAGAAATCATCATTCTGAATATTATTTACATAAGTAGAAAAGGCTTCCCCCTTTTTTATATTATCAATAATATCTATATCTGAACCTTTAATAATATCGGTAATGCTTGCTCCAACAAGTTCTGACTGTTGATTTCCAACAAATACTCCATCATTTGACAACAGAAATATTGTAGAACCATAAAATTTCTCAGCCTTAGCAATAATGTCGGCATAACGCGAAAGAGGAATGTCAATACCAGTTGATCCGAGAAATTCATTTTCATAAACCATTGCATTAAAAACGCTTGTAACTGTCTGCTTAACTCCAAAATAAACATCATCATAAGGGTCAGCAAGTATATCTTTATGATCTAATTTAGTTGCATAATAAGAACTATTTACATCATCACCAAAAGTGTTCATAGAGTCAATAATAACGTTAGAATGGTCATCATTGGAGGAAGGCGGACTAAATAATGCCATTCTAATTCTACCATATTTTTTATTCCAATTAGGATCCACAAAGCGTCTTTCCCAACTAACGTATATCGCTCTATAATTTGGATGTTTTTTATAAATTCTTTGAAGAATTGCTTCCGTTCTTTTCATTTTTTCTTCACCAGAAAGAGGCAAAAAAGTTTCAAGGTTATCACTAATAGTTCGTGATATTTGCATGTCTTCAGACAAATAAGACCTGAACAAATTAGCATATTTACCAACATTATTGTCTGCAATCTTCTCTATTCCACCCATCAAAACAGGATTCATTCTTATGCCAATAAAGCCAAATATAATAACAAAAATAACTAGAATTACTGAAACTATGTAAACAACAAGCTTAGTGTTTAGATTAAATTGAGAAAGTCTTTTCATATGTTTAATTTTATTAATTTTGTGATAACTATCTGCCAACAGGCAGGTGGAGTCACATAACAAATATTAATCATTGTCCTGCGGATCAAAATAAGATTAATTTTTGTCATATTCGTTTCATAATATTAGAATAATAATGTTAAATAAATTTAGGACTCTAAATAAGTAATTACCTATTTAGACACAATCCTAGCTGTCAAATTTACGAAAAAATACATATATGGTTACAAAAAATTTATCCTAATAATAATTACTACAATTACAATTTAACATATTATAATGGATTTATTAATGATCTGTATTAATAGCCAATATTTCATTAAACTTTTTTATCGCCTGTTTGCCAATTCAGGCAAGCAAAGTTACTTAAGTGCAATGAGTTAATTAGTCTTTGCAAGAAAACGTCTAATATAGGAGGTTTTCGGGCAGACACTAATTATAAAATAATTACACGAATACAGCAATCTAATTCGATACTCTATTATACAGATAGTTTTATAACAATACCGAACTATGAATTAGCCGAATACACAAAAAAATAATAATTAGGGGAATAAGTTTAGTAAATTATAGTAATCTACAACTTACTATCTTCAATTTCAACGCCAAGATTTAATACTTTATAAATCTCATCCATTTCGTCATAAATTGGGCTATAAGACTCTGATATAAAGTATGATTTCCCAGACCTAAATACGCTATGATGCTTATGTACAGACTCTCCATTCAATATTTTTTGCCACATACTTTCAAAATCATCTAATTCTTCTTGATTCAAAAATAAACGTAAATTTTGTCCTTCTACAGAACCACTAACATTGAGTAATTTTTTAGCGTTTTCATTAATATTGATAATCTCAGCATTAAGATTTAATTCTAAAACTAAATATGATGAATTTAAAGCTCCTAATACACCATTCATATCTAATTCTCTGCGGGCAGACTCTTCTTGTGTAGTTTGCAATTCTTCCATATTCTGCCTCATTTCTTCCTCTTGAGCTGCTAATTCTTCAGACTTAAGTTTTGACTCTTCAAGTAGCTGTATAGTTTGTAAATTCACTCTAACTGTAGAAATAGTTGAGGCTATACTTTCACCTAATTTCTCTATAAATTCAATCTGATAATCTTCGTAATTATTAAAACTTGCAAGTTCCATAACTCCATAAACTTTATCATTAAACTTTAAAGGAACAAGAATAAGAGTATTTGGATTAGCATCTCCTAGACCACTAGTTATTCTTATATAATCTTCAGGAATATCTGTCATATAGATAGTTTCTCCCTCCAAATAACATTGTCCGACCAAATTAGAGCCAACTTCAATTCTGCTATCTACATATTTCTTCCTATCGTAAGCATAACATGAGCTCATTACTAAATATTGGTCAGCAGCATCAGCAGTATTTAACAAGAAAATAGCTCCTTGATTTGAATCAGTATATTTAATTAGATTACTAATCACATTATAAGTAAAAGCCTCCATATTGTCTGTATTATTACGCAGAAGTTCACCAAATTCCGCATAACCTTTTGTAGCCCAGTTTTGTTTCGCCTCTTCTATTCTTCTATTCTCCTCCTCAAGCTTAGCCTTTTTCAAGCTTAAGCGCATATTTATCAAAGAATTACCTAATATATCCTCTTTATTTAAGCTTTCGAAATCCGTACTTAAATTTCCTTCTCCTATTTCATGAGCAAAAACGGCAGTCGCTTTAAGGTTCTCAACCAATTTATTTGTAGATTCTATGATTTCCCCTATTTCATCCTCTCTTTTAGTTTTTAGTTTTTCTACTTTATTAATTCTTCCATTTGCCATAAGTTTAAGCAAATTTGTTATGTTAGTAATAGGTAATGTTATTCCTTTTGATAAAAAATAAATAACAGATGTCATAATAATTAAACCTATAAAACTTACAAATAGCAGTGCTGTAAAGTTCGTTTTCATAGCAGCTGTCATTTCAGCCTTAGGCGTAGCTACACCCACTGACCAAGGAGTATCAACTCCTGAAATCTGTATTGGGTAGAAAGTAACATAATAACTCTCACCATTATTCATTACATATAATGAAAAAGCTTCACCTCTCCTGATATTTTTAATTAAATCAATATCTGAATTAGGAATAATATCAGTAATATTGGTTCCTACCAAATCTTCTTTTTGATTCTCAACAAAAACACCATTATTTGACAGCAAGAAAATATCTGAATTATATGAATTATCTACATTTCTTATTATCTCCGAATATCTCGATAGAAGAATATCAATTCCTGTAAGACCTAAGAATTTATTGTGGTAAACCATTGGGTTCAATACACTAGTTACAGTTTGTTTCTTACCAAAATAAATAGCATCATATGGGTTCAATAATTCATCTTTAGGATTTGCCTTAATTGCATAATATGAACTATTTGTGTTATCACCATAATGGTTTAATGTATCAATTATTACATTAGAATCATCCCTATCGTTTTTTTGTGGAGAAATCAAGGTTATCCTTATTACCCCATAATCCTTAGTCCATAATGAATCAACATATTTTCGTTCCCAACTTGTATATATCCCCCTATATTCTGGATGATCTT
>QMPB01000015.1 GCA_003648395.1 Bacteroidota bacterium | reverse complement strand
CGAAGCTTACCAATCTTTGTAAAGAGTATAATATTGATATAAAGCCTCATAATGCTCTTGAAGATGCTCGTGCTTGTGGGTTGTTATATTTATTGAGGTAATAACTTAAAGTATAAGGAAACAAAACTATATTTATTCAAATTAATAAATTTCACAATAAAATCATATGATAGCGGGATCATATATATCAAGGGATATTTTTTTGTTATCCAATATCTTATTTATCACCACACTTAATAATATTATTTTCTGTTTTATTAAAACCATGCTCCAAAATACGAATACCATAGTCTGTCAACCTATCGATATGAATATACCCGTAAGAATTATTAATTCTTACGCCTATATAAGAGTCTACAAAATCAGCTTGAAAAGGCAAGTCACATCCTTTTAATAATAATATTGTTGCTTCTTTATCCCATGTATTATTCTCATCAATTACTTCAGATTCATTGAAAAATTTTGGAACCCATTGTAATGATGGTGACTTTGCAATTAAGTTACTTCCTAATAAGCCGTCTATTGAGATATAATATGTAAATACTGAACAATGCCCACAATATTGATCACCTGTATACTTACTATGCCCAACACTAATCTTAAAATCAGAAATTTGGTCATTATTTAAATCCAAATAATAATATACAGTTGAGTCTATTGGTGTTGGAACATTTACTTCGCAAGGTGGATAAACTTCTAATGTGAAAAATCTTACTGATCGTATTTCTTTATCAGGGCTAATGTCTTTATATATAATTATATCTTCACTAGGTGTATCTTTATCGCATGAAAATGCAAATAACCCAAATAAGATAATAAACAAATAACTTTTTTTCATAAACTAAAGCTCATATATTTTGTTACACAACAAATATAGCAATAAACACAATACAAATAGTAATAAATATTAATATTTCAATATATATAATCCTGCTTATAATAAATCAGAAAATAATCTGTTAGATATTAAAATACTTAATGTATTTTTAACAAATTGCTGTAAACAAAAAGCATTACTTTTGCAGGCTGATGAAAATAATAGATTGGTATATAATTAAAAAGTTTTTAGGAACATTCTTTTTTACTCTAGGGTTAATAATCCTTATTGTAATTATTTTTGATATTTCTGAAAAAATTGATGACTTCATAACTAATGAAGCACCATTGAATAAAATTATTTTCTCTTATTATATAACTTTCATACCATTTTTTACGAATATGTTCAGTCCGCTAATAACATTTATTGCGGTAGTATTCTTTACATCAAAAATTGCCTATAATACTGAGATAGTTGCATTATTAAGTAGTGGGGTTAGTTTCAGAAGGTTTTTAAGACCATACCTAATATCAGCCACATTCATTGGCCTACTTTCCTTTTACTTAGCAAATTTTCTTATTCCTACTACTAATAAGGTTAAGAAAGATTTTGAGGATACATATATCTGGAAAAAGAAATACAATACAAGTAAAAATATCCATATTCAAAACAGGCCTGGAGAGCTATTATATGTAGAGAGTTTTAATAATAGAATAAATACTGGTTATAACTTTACTTGGGAGAAATTTGATGGTCAGAAATTAGTTTATAAGCTAAAGTCTAAGACTATAAATTACGATTCTGTAAATAATCTATGGAATATAGTAAAGTATAAATCAAGAGAATTTGTTAATGATAGCACCCAATTATTTGAAAAAGGCGACACTTTAGTTGCCAAGTTCAACATAATACCCCGCGATTATTCAGATAAGGTAATTAATATGGAGGTAATGGATTATTTTGAATTAAATGATTTCATTGCAAAGGAAGAAATAAAGGGTTCTGAGAATATCAAATTTTATTATGTAGAAAAACACAGAAGAGTAGCATTTCCTTTTGCCACATTAATACTTACTGTAATAGGAGCTGCATTATCGAGTCGCAAAGTAAGAGGAGGCATGGGACTTCATCTAGCAATTGGAATAACATTAAGTTTTACTTATATTATTTTCATGCAAATATCAACAGTATTTGCCACTTTTGGAGCTTTATCTCCATTTGTAGCTGTATGGATTCCTAATATAGTTTTCTTCTTTATAGCGTTATATTTATACAAAGTTGCTCCAAAATAAATACATTTTCATACATTTTCTACTTAGTTTATAAATCTAATGGTGAATTAAATCATATGAAATGTAAACATATTTTCAGATTTAGAACATTTTAAAAACTGATTAATTTCAGATAATAATTGATAGAAAAAATACTACATTTGAGGTCTATTAGAAAACACATATAAAATAACACATAAATATACAATCTAAATGAATTTACACGAATATCAAAGTAAACAAATTTTAAAATCATTCGGAGTATCTGTACCAATAGGATATTTGGCATATTCTCCTGATGAGGCTGTAGAAGCAGCAAAAAAGTTAACAAAAGAGACTGGACATGAAGTATGGGCAGTAAAAGCTCAAGTTCATGCAGGTGGCCGTGGAAAAGGTGGCGGAGTAAAAATAGCTAAGACTATTGAAGATGTAAAGATGCATGCTAAGAATATATTAGGAATGCAACTAGTAACTCCTCAAACTAGTGCTGAAGGAAAATTAGTTCGTAAGATATATATTGAGCAGAATATTTTTTATGATGGTCCTTCTGAAATGGCTGAATATTATATGAGCGTAATGCTTCACCGCGATAGTGGCAAAAATATGATTATGTATTCTCCACGTGGTGGAATGGATATTGAAAAAGTTGCTAAAGAAACTCCAGAGTATATTTTTACTGAAATTATTGATCCTAAAGTGGGTTTAATGCCATTTCAAGCTCGTAGAGTAGCTTTTAATTTAGGTCTTTCAGGAAAAGCATTTAAGGAGATGACAAAGTTTGTTGCGGCTCTTTACCGTGCTTATGATGGTTCTGACGCTTCTTTATTTGAAATTAACCCAGTTGCTAAAACTAAGGATGATTTAATATATGCTGCTGATGCAAAAGTTAGTATTGACAATAATTCATTATACCGTCATAAAGACATTGCTCAGATGCGCGATTTTGATGAAGAAGATGCTACAGAAGTAGAAGCTGGTAAGTTTGACCTTAACTTTGTAAAACTCGACGGTAATGTTGGCTGTATGGTTAATGGTGCTGGTCTTGCAATGGCTACTATGGATATCATTAAGATGAGTGGTGGCGACCCTGCTAACTTCCTTGATGTAGGAGGCACCGCAAATGCTGAACGTGTAGAGCAAGCTTTCCGTATTATACTTCAAGATCCTAATGTAAAAACTATCCTTGTTAATATCTTTGGTGGTATTGTTCGTTGCGATAGAGTTGCTAACGGTATTGTACAGGCTTACAAAAATATTGGCGACATTAATATCCCAATTATTGTAAGATTACAAGGTACTAATGCTGAAGAGGGTAAAGATATTATTGACGCTAGTGGCCTTAAAGTATTCTCTGCAATTACATTGAATGATGCAGCAAATAAAGTTGCTGAAGTAATGGCATAAACATAGCTTTGTAGATATACTACAAGCTTATTGAAAATACAAAAAAACCATCTGAAAAATATTTTTCAGATGGTTTTTCTTTTTATATAAATATTTTTACTAGAAACCAACTATCAATCTGGATACTCAATTCTAATATGATAAATATTTAGCAGCTTTTTCTTAAAAACCTTTTTGGCAGTATTTATTTCGCGAAGGCTAATATTTGCATTATTATATTGCCCTTGCTCCAGTTGACTTTTGATAATTGAATCTACCAATTCGCTAATAGACTTAGCATCTGGCGACTTAATACTCCGCGAGGCCGCCTCAACAGCATCAGCCATCATTAGTATACATGTTTCTTTAGAATATGGTATTGGCCCCCTATAAGTAAATTCTCTTAGCTTCACTTCCTCATCAGGCATTTCTTTCAAGTGCATTCTATAAAAATACTCTACGCGCTTAGTACCATGGTGTGTACGAATAAAATCAATGATTTGATTTGGAAGATTATTTTTCTTAGCTATTTTCACACCATCCAATACGTGAGATAAAATAATATCAGCACTCTCTTGATAACTTAATTCATCATGAGGGCTATAATTCCCATTTTGATTTTCAGTAAAAAACATTGGGTTTTCCATTTTTCCAATATCATGATACATAGCTCCAGCTCTTACCAATAATTGATTTGCTCCAATTTCTGCAGCAGCCTCTTCTGCTAAATTAGAAACCTGAATACTATGATTAAAAGTACCTGGAGCAATCGTTGACAATTTTCTTATCAGTGTATTATTGGTATCAGCATATTCTAATAAAGATACATCTGTAACCATTCCAAATAATTTTTCGAAAACATAGATTATTGGTGTAGCGAGAAGAGTTAATCCTGCTGAAACAGCAAAATAAGCAAAAACCATAATATCTATATTTACTAATGTGGTTTCTGTTATAAGCTCCACTCCAATATATATTACCGAAAATGAAAGAAAGATATATAAAGCAGAGAAGAAAAACTGAGATCTCTTATGTAGTTTCACAACACTGATGATAGCTATAATACCCGTCATTAGTTCTAAGAAAACAAAAATAAAACTATCAGGAACAACAAAGCTTATAAGTATTACGGTAGTGAGGTGTACAATTAAAGCCAAGCTTGTATCATAGAATGCCCGAATAACAATTGGGCTAATCATAAGTGGAATTAGCAACACAAGTGAGCCGTCGTAAACCACAATTATTCGAGTAACTACAACCATACTAATAATAAGTATAAAAATCATTATTAGATTTTTACTATCTTCAAAAATATCAGGGCGAAAGAAAAACATAAAAAGCCCAAATGCAATTAAAGGGAAACTAACTAAAATTATTTTCCCAATATATAAGCCAATACTTGATGAATGAGATCTATTCTGAAAATCATTATTTAAGGACTCTAATACACTGTATATATCATCACTAATAATTTCTCCTTTATTAACTATATGTTGCCCTTGAAGTATTATTCCCCTATTTGGTGAAATATTATTCAGACTATTTTCCAACTCTAATTCAGTCTTCTTTCTATCAATAAATACATTATACTTCAGATGATTATGCACAAAGTTAGCAATAAAGTCTTTATCAATAATACTACTTTTCTCTAACTCCTGAAGCACAAATTGATATGCTGTTTTTGGTGAATAAAAATAGTTTAAGAAAGCTTCCTTGGCAATATTATTCCTAAGAACATAAACAATAACATCATCATGATTATCTGGAATATCGGTAGGTAGTTTTATTATTCCTGTTTGATATACATTAGTAGAAATATCAAGACATAGCTGCTTTGTAGATGCATATGATTCTCTATTTCCTAATCCATAGGTTTGCAACCATAGTGTGTCAAAACTAGATGATATATTATTAAGAATCTTTTCTGTTTTATTCTGATCAAAACTAAAAAAAAGTTTGGAGTTATTCTTTATATTCTCTAATTCCTTTTCTATCTCAGTATCCGTTTTTTTTATTGCAAAATCTACAGGAGATTCCAAATTTTCGTATAACCAAGGCCTTCCCTCACTATATTCATATCTAAATTTTGTACTCTCAGGAAATAAGAGCACAATAATAACAACAGTAAATACAAAAAGTAAAACCTTATAAATCTCTGAATAATAATTCCGTATATTTTCCAATATTTTTCTCACGTATACAAAAGTAATTGCTTTGCACCTTAATATACCTAAACAAATAGTATAGTTATTAACAAGAAGATTTTAAGAGTATTGAAGCTATAATAGGTATTTATAGAGCACCATTCTAAAATAACCAGTTTTTAGTAAAACAAGCAAATATTAATAAACCCTGTATTTGGTGTTGCATACCTCTAAGTATTTTCAAGGCTTTGCCCATATGTTTTTCAACAGTTTTTTGAGAGATATCAAGCACTTCTGCAATTTCGCGATATTTAAAATTTTCAAATCTATGCATTTTAAATACCAATCGACTTTTCTCTGGAATAAAGCTAAGAATTTTTTCTACTGAGGCTCCACTCTCTTTTGAAATTAAGACTTTTTCTGGAGTAGACTCATTTTCTGATTGACCATAGGGAATATCTTCTAAAGAAAGAATTTCTATTTTCTTCTTTCTCATAAATGATATTGTTCTATTTTTAGTACTACTCATCAAATATCCTCTTAGGTTGCTATCTACGGTATGAGTTCCACGCTTAATCCATATATTCGCAAATATATCGGCTACAATTTCCTCTGCAGATTCTTTGTTTTTGACTATAAGAAAAGAAAAATCACATAAATCAGCATAATACTTATCAAATATAGTATTGAATGCTAACTCATTATCATCTGCTATCTTATTAAATAAAGAAATATCTTGCTTTTCTGCCACCTACTTTTATATAAAAATAAAATTAAGCTACAAAAGTAATAAAAAAACATTAAGCCAAATTGTCCATAAATAATAAAAACTCTCTTAAATCTTATAATTAAATCTGTTACTAATCAGTCTATATATATTACTGATAATACGGTACATAATATAATTGTTTTGTCATATTTTTTTGCAGAAAAAGCAAAAATTTCGCCAAAACAACTTAATTCTATTCATTTAGCTCCGACCTTACTTCGGTACAATTTTTCTAAGGAAAAATCACTCAGTAGGGCGGAGCTAATGATAATTACGATTATTTATCATATTCCCATTCACACTGATTAGTTACTTAAATCTAATTTTAGTTACTTTTAATTATAGTTATTCACAAACTGCAATAAAATACTTTTTATTTCCTCATTAGTTTCTTTAATTAAAGCCACTCTAACATCATCAATTGCTGCAGTATACTCAGTATCTAAAAGTAATTTTGCAGCCATAAGCCTTACTTCTACATTCTCTGAACGAAGTAGTCCCATATTATATCTAACAGCAGGGCGCGATCTTAATTCATTAAGAATACGCATTGCATCTATTATTTCTTCAGCATTGTTACCAAAAAGTTTCCAATAAAGTTCTTTTTCATATTTGCGCTGAGCCTTAGTAAATAATATAGCAGTATCGTTTAACTCAGGGCGCACCCAATGTGGTGCATAAGAAATTAATTCATTATTTGTTACCCATCGAGCCATACGCGGCACTAACCATCTCATTCCTGGAGTAGACTCAGGATGACCAGCCATAAGAAACACCTTACCCTCGCCATAAGATTGATTTAATAAGAATGTTCTTCCTGGAGTAATTCCCATAGGAGCATAATTATCAGGATGAATATCAGTTACAAATCTTCCTAATTCATTATATTTATTTATAGAATCGCCCTGTACAAGTACTGGACCATCATAATATTGTAACAATAAACTATTGTTCTCTAATTCAGGAAATATTTTCAAACCTTCTTCTACCAACTCAAACTCTACCAAACCTCTACCCCTATTATAATGCGCCCTATCAATATGTACAGATGTCGCAATTTTCATATTTGGATAACCTTCAGTTGAAGAAAGCATATAAGCTCCAGCACAAATTCCAATAATACCTTTACCACTTTTTATATAATCTTTAATAAGCTTTTGTCCTTGTACACCTATATTATTAAGTTGCTTACTACCGCTACCACCTGGAATTATTAATGCATCAAAATAATTTAATTCACCATTCTGAATTTGCGAAGCAGTTATAGCTTTTGCCAAAATACCTGTATCTATTCTCAAGGCTTCAATAGTTTCTACAACAGAAACTGTACCTGCACCATTACCTTCAAACACAGCAATCTTAATCATTGCTTTGTCCGAATGCATTCCTAATCTTGCAATATCCTTAGGTGCTTGTTCGCATGAAACAACAAATAAAACTAATACAAATAACCAATTCTTAAAATGCATAATAATATTATTTTAATTCTATATTAAATTCTTTTTGAAACATTATATGAACAAGCTCATCAGTATTATTATAAAAACTCTTTACTTTAGAAATGTCAAGTTTATCGTTACTTCTAGCATCAGCAATAACCTCATCAGCTGCAGCGATAATCTTATTTTCGTAAGGATTTATTTTCTGTACAATTCCTGTTTTATCAGCATTTGTTAAAGCATTAATATTTATATAATACTTAGTTGCAAATTTTCCCCATCGAACTGGAAAAACATCATTTTTAAGTTCTAATGCAGCATAGCAAACTGGTGAATTTTTATACTCATCGTTATACTTAAGAACCGAAGGAAAAGCATCTTTTGCTTTTACCCAAGTAGGAATAGCAATAGATGTTAGTGGGAAACCTACAATAGACCATAATGTACTTAATTCTGGATTCTCATATTTTTTCACACCTTGTATTACACACGATGATGCACTACTACTACGTGGCACAAAATCATGAAAAAACGAATATGTAGTAGTATTTTCGGGAACATCAGCATATTGCTCATATAAATCTACATTAAGCAATGAGTGCTTTAAACCACGAGTAACGTCCTGTAAAATAAACTTCGCATCGAAGGTGTTTGTTGCCATAGCATTATAGAACAAATCATCAACAGTATTATATCTTAAGTAACCACTACTTTCTTTACCAAATGAACCAGTGAAAGAGTAATTTGCTCTAATAATATATCCAAAAGGAGCTACAGTAGGATCATTAGCATCAAACTTTACATAGCCCTTATTGTTTAATTCATACATAGCAGCTCCGCCATTAGCATCAATTACGCCAAAGTTAGCTTCCAATCTTGTTGGGCGAGGCATATCATCTAGATACTTCTCAAAATCTTCAATATTTGCACAGCTAGCCAAAGCTTCTTTAATAATTCTTCCTTCTTGTCCATTAAGGCGTGTTGTGTCACCAATATTAAGGTTATAAGAAGCTGAATTCATAATAGCAAAACCTTTTTCATTTTGACCAATCCAAACACTCTTTCCTTTTGAATCATGAGAATTTACAAGTCCCATATATTCATATTTTCCATCATTGAAGTATACTATCTTATTTTTTATAGCCCATGTATCACGGTTCTTCCATAATAATGGACGACCATCCTTTGTGTATTTTCCAGATATTACAGCGACAGTACATGCCATTGATTGTAAGCCAAGTATAAGTATGGCTATCGCTATCAATATTATTGTCTTAATATTCATAATAAATTAATTTTCAATATTTTATAATAAGTTATTCTCAAGTTATTGGTTAATAATTAAAACCATCCACCATTTGAAGTTCCTATACCATCAGCATTTGCTTCACCACCAAAAGTATAAATTGGAATACCAACTACATTAAGCTCCTTTGAAGGAATTGGGAAATGTAATAACGAACCTTTTTGAAGCATATCTCTACGGCGCATATCATAAAAACCAATACCAAAGCCTGCTACAAAAAACTCTAGATCTCTTTCGTAGAAAATAGCATCAAGTACTTCCTCTTGAGTTGCTGAAGAACTAAGTGCTGGCAAACCTCCACGAGAACTACGACTACTATTATTAAGAATAGTAATTGCTTGTGATAATTGTCCTAAATGAACATATGCTTCTGCTTTCAATAATTCTAATTCATTAACATATATTTCCGGGAAATCTGCTGGATTAGAGAATGTATAATCTAGTCGAGTGTACAAATAGTAAGAGAAATGATAATAACCACGCTCTGGTTTAAAGTTACACACACTTTCTTTAGTAAAATCTGAAGCCAATCGTGCATCTGCTGATGTCGCTACTCCTGGATCAGTACTATTTGTAATCCTTTCAGGGTAATTATTATCAAGCAAATTTATTATTCTAGCATCAACCATAACCCAATTTTTACGCTCATAAGTATAATGATAAACCCAGTTTTTCCAATTTACATTATCAAGGTATATTTCTAAATCGGAGCTAATACCTTTATCAACATATTGGATTACTTGACTCCAGTTTGTAGAGTTATTTTGACTAGCATTTCTTGGACTATAAGCTAATAAACGAGCCATATATGAATAAGCAATTTGAGCAAATTCATTATTAGAATAATCTTTACCATTAATCCAGTCATCTGGAATAATAAAGTTATTTGCTGTAGCAATATCAGCAGCTTTCTGTAGAGATACTATTGCTGCATCTATTACTTCAGAATAATTCTTAGGAGTTTCAGAAGCTGGATCAGCAGTTGTATTTGTAATAATGTAAGCTTGGTCGTAGTTAAGTCCTAAATAACCTAATGATACTCCTTGAGCAAAATATGACATAGCTTCCACCATCTTAGTATCCTCACCTATTCCATTAGCATCTAAATCACCTATCTCCATTCCTCCTTCTATAACTGTTAATACATCATTTGATGTATTAAGTACATTATAAAGCTCTTTATAATAATGCTCAAAAATATATTGATACTGATAACTTTGCGAGTTATCAAGCTCAGCACGTGGCTCTGATGATAAATCAAACATTCCACTATTCATCCAAGAGCTAGTACCTTGATCAGCCATTGTCATCATTGCCATTGCTGGCGACCAAGAGTGTGTTTGAGCTCTCATATACCAATTAAAAAACATACTAGATGTTACGCCATAAACGGCTTCGGGGTCACCATAGATATTCTCTATACTTGGATCAGTATTATTCTCTACTTCTAAATCTTTTGTACAACTAACTGCTAATAGAGTTAGTATAAACATATATAATATTTTGTTTTTCATAATTTCTTATTTTCTATATTAAAACTTAAACTGTAATGATGCTGACATAGTTCTAAAGTTAGGGTAACTAAAGCTATCAAAAGCAAAAGTTGTAAGATCTCCAGATGATGCAACATCGGGATCATAACCTGTATAACTTGTAAATGTTAATAGATTACGTCCTACAACACCAAATTTTATTTCTTTAATATATTTCTTATATTTTACTGGCTTATAAGTATAATATATAGATAACTCTCTTATTTTCAAATATGTTCCATCTTCAACAAAGTAGTCATTTATAGATTGCTGATAAAAATTACTATAATAAGCATTTGATTTTTTATCGCTTTCCTCTTTTCCAAACTGATCGAATTCTATTGCTCTACCATCACGGAAAGTGTATTGGTGAGTATAATTATAAATATCACCACCTTGTTTCCAATCTAATAACATATAAAAGGAGAACCCTTTAAAAGTATATGTAGTAGAAAGGCTCATATGAAAATCAGCATTCCCATTACCAATTTTATCACGGTCAGGAAGGCCATCACCATCATGATCATATGCAATAGCCTTTTCATTAGTTGAACCTTCAGTTCCTTTAAGAATAACATAACCATCACTATTCATTTGATACATATCTATACTTTCGCCACTAGGAAGTTGTTCTTCCATTTGATCCAGACTCGTTAGCCATCTATAGCCATAAATAATACCAAACTCTTCACCTGGCACTAAATAATATGCACCATGTGGGCCAGTATAATATGGAGGTATTGTTAAGCTAAGCAAATTTTGATGAATATTATCATAGTTTAATTGAAAATGCAATCTACCTTTATCACCTTTCATTGCAACAACACCTAATGAGACTTCTACTACATCTGAACTAATATCACCAACATTACGCCATTGACTAGGGTAACCAAGGTGAGATGCCAATGGCACCTTTGCAAAAGCTCCTACAGTTTTTGTATTTGAAACACTAATAGTTGCATTAAAACGCTTTAAGAAAAAGGCATCCACAGCAAACTCAACTTCTCTAGCCTCTGAAGGTTTCAAATCTTTATTTCCTAGCTGATCACGGTAAACCTGACCTCCATTAATATAATATGTTTCGTACTGCCATGAATATCCTGGGCGTAATCCTGAAGTACCAATTGCAGCTCTTATTTTTAATTCTTTTACAAAAGGAATATCAATATCTTCAGTAATTCTATAAGCTCCCGCCAAACGGTAATAATTTTGCCATCTTTCGTTTTCACCAAATAGTGAAGAACCATCACGGCGATATAATCCTGAGAATAAATATCTATCCTTATAATCCAAATCGACAATACCAAAATAATTAATAGCTCTAACAGAACCATCGTAAGAATCTAAAGAAGATTTTGCAGGGTCGGTATTTGATAACTGAGGAATACCTGGCACAATAAAATCACGACCAGTAGCGCTAAAACTTTCCCAATTATTATCTTCATACATATAGCTTAGCTTAGCCTTTACAATAACATCTCCTAATATTTTATTAATATTTAATGTCGTTTGAAAAGTTTGGTTTTTAGCAATATAATTACTCATATAAATACTACCATCTTGATCAGCTCCTCCTCCATACATATATCCTTTAGGAGTATATGTATTATACTTTTTATTAAAGTACTCATAGCTATATCTAGTATCCCAATTCATCCAATCTGTAATAATAACTTTCGCATTAAGACTTGTCATAAATGTACTTTTATTTTCACTTCTATCTCTATATTCTAAAGGATAAAGTGGATTTTCATCAATACTCCATGGATCAGGATCTACAATTAGGTTTCCTTCTGCATCTCTTTTTTCAAGATCTACATCAGGGTTTACAAATAGTAAATCGTGAAAGCTACCATTTGAACCAGGCTTATCAGAAGAAGAGGTAATATATAAATTAGAAGTAGATAGTTTTATTCTTTTCCCAATTTTTGTATCTGAATTAAATCGGTAATTCCTTCTTGTGTAACCATTAGTATTATAAATAATACCTTCGTTATGGTGATTTTCAAAAGAAAAATAAAGGTTTGATGTTTTAGCTTTTGTAGCAACACCAACAAAGTTAGTGTAAAATAATCCATTCTTAAAAAATTTATCTTGATTATCGTATACATTCCAATATGCTTGGTCACTATAGGCAGAATCAGTAAGTGTTCTACTTCCGCTTAATACATTACCATCATCATCATATACAACACCATCGTACTTAGTATAGCCTATTCCTTCTCCATCAAGTTTATAAGGGTGATGATTAGATTGATCAATATTTTTTACCAAACTAGATCTACCAATTTCATTTCTTAATACTATTTCATATGATTCTTCAGTTTTACTTCCTCTTCGCGTAGTAATTACAATAACACCACCAGCAGCTCTTGAACCATATAATGCAGATGCGGCAGCTCCTTTAACTACTTCAATACTCTCTATATCATCAGAGTTCATATCCGCTAAAGAAGTTTGAACCATAATACCATCTACAATAATTAATGGTGAGTTATTTCCCAAAAGAGAAGTCGCTCCTCTTAACTGAATAGTACTTCCAGAACCTGGCTGACCACTTGTAGATTTAACTGAAACTCCAGCAACTTTTCCTTGCAAAGCACTAGATGCAGAAGTTGCAGGAACACGTTGTAGACTCTCGGCATCAACATGAGCTACGGTAACAGTAAGTTTCTTTCTAGAAGTTCTACCAGCAACACCTGATACTACCACAGCTTCTAACTCTTTAGAGTCCGTATTCATTGAAACATTAAGCTCATTTGATTCTCCTATAGTTATCACCATATCTTCGAAACCAACATAACTGAAAACCAATTCAGTTGAACCCTGAGGAACACTTATTGTATATTCTCCATCCATATTGGTTATAGCATGATAACTCTTATCACCTTTAAGGTATATAGTTGCCCCTGGCAATGTATTTCCTTGATCATCAGATACTACACCTGTTATTATCTTTAGATTCTCTTCCACAATAACGGAAGGTATTTTAGTTTCTTCTGTCTTACTATCAACATTAGTCAATACAAAATAATCATCACGTAATTTTTCGTACTCAAGATTATTATTTGCCGAAAGCTCATCCAATGCTGAAATAATACTTTTAGAATTTAGTAATTCATTGGCTTCATTTTGATTAATTGATAATTTAATTTTCGATTCATAAGTAACCATTACTTGGAATTTACTCTCTAAATCGTCAACTACCTGTTCGATAGAGATTGTCTTACTTTGATACCTTACATCATTAACATTTGCAAAACTTAAAATGCCAATAAAAGTAAAAATCAAATAGATTAAAAATTTGTTCATAGTCAATTTGTTTGTTATATGTAATTTATTTTATTTTCTATTTTAGTATAATACTGTCTTTTCTAATTATTAATTCCCTTTTAAATATTTTAGAAAGAGCTTTAACAATTAGTTCTACATCATCAGTAGGTGCAGAACCTCCAACTTTACTCATTTGAATATCTGTTCCATCAAGTATAAGTTCCTTATTATAATATTTTTTAAATATTTCTTTCAAATCCTCAATTGAATACTGGTCAAACTCAAGACGTGATTTCATCCAGTATTTAGAAACATTTGAATTAACTTTACACAAAACCGGCTGGGGCATATGAACACCATACGACACCTCATCACCAGGCAACATTGTAATATTATCAATTCCTACAGCAGAATATTCACAAAGTCTAACTTTCCCTTCATCAAGAGTTATAGTTGTAATATCATCATCATTACTTACATTAAACTTAGTCCCAAACACCTCTATGTCATAGTTTTTTGTATTTACTACAAAATTTTCTCCTTGCTGCTTCGCTATCGAAAAATAAGCAGAACCTTCAATAATTTTAACCTTTCGATCAAAGCCCATTATTAAAGAATTATTATAGGATATTATGGCATCATTATTCAGTATTATAGTAGACCCATCAGGAAGAACTACATTCTTACTATTGTCAGCAGTATAAACTACTTCACTATTAAGGTCATTATATGTGAATAATACAGCTACTAACAAACCAACAACAACAGCAGCATATTGAATTGCTTTAGCAATAAACCTTTTCGCATATTGACTCTTTGCCTGTTTGATTTTTTGGTCTCTTATAAAAACAATTCTCTTCCTATTAAAGCTGTACTTAGGCTTATTAAGGGTGTTCCATATCTTTTTGGAATCTAAATATGCCAAATCAAACTTTAGGTCCTCATTTCGCATCTTAGTAATCATCGCATCTTCTTCCTTAGTCGTTTCACCAGCAAGGTTCTTTGCAATTATTTCCCAATTTGTGTTTTTCATTATTATTCTAGTTATAATTTTATTATTTGTGATGTTTGAATAGTGTCTCCATTATGCAGTCTAAATATATACATCCCTTGATTCAAATACCCTACATTAATCTCAATTTTTGATTTACCAAAACTTGATGAAAGTATATTAATATATGTTCTGTTTCCCAATAGATCAAACAATTCGATAGTGCTTCCCGACAAATACTTAGATTCAATTGTAAGTTTAT
Organism: Bacteroidota bacterium; assembly: GCA_003648395.1. The sequence continues at coordinate 4,757 of QMPB01000015.1, read as the reverse complement.
CTTTCACAATTGTTGGATATATCGCGAGCTCCTCTGAAACTTGATTATCTAGCTCATTCTGTATATTAATATCTTCATATTCAGACCAAGAATCATCAATCCAATTTCCAAAACATTTTGCACGAACTCTAAACTTATGAATTTCAGTATTATCATATTTATAAGAATATGATTTCTCAGTAATATTATCTTCTAAATCTTCCCAATTTGACGAACCCTTTTTAACTTGTAGTTGGTATGCATCAGGCGTTACAGTAGTTGGGTAATACCATTCAAGTTCTACTGTCTCATTATTAATATTTAATTTAGGCTCTCCTATTTCTACAACAGGAATAAAATCTACAACACCAGCTGTTATATTACTATAACCTCCCGCATTAAAGCTTCCTTGAATAGTATACCAAGCATTTGAACTTCCCCACCAACCCATATTAAGGTGATAAAGGTCGCTACTAGATTTTAACCCATCGCATACAACAGCATGTCCTGCTCCCGAACTAGTATAAATTGCAAATTGCACTGGTAATCCTTTGATTATATTATCATCTACAGTATTCCAAAACCCACTACTTGATTTAGTAATATGCCTAGAAGTAAATCTAAAGTGTTTTTTTGCTGCTGCAGGTATTCTATTAATATTAGAGGTTGAACCATTATATTCAAAGTCCATATCCACAGAAACTGCACAATGATATGATAAGTTTCCTAACTCAGCTCTTTCCTTACTAGATGTATTTTTTGTATGATACTCATCCAATACTAATGACCAATTATAATACTTTTCATCAAAATCCGCACTATGATTTCCTTTTGTAGAACCATAATTATCATAATATGAATGGCTACCTACGCCTATTCGTGGCCATTCGTGATATTGTAATAGTTCTACAAATGTAATTGCTACACAACCAACGGCATAATTACTTGGAGTATAATAATTGGTTACATTAACAGTATTACCTAAGTCATTTTTACAATTAACCTGACCATAAATATTACCTAAAAATGGACCGTAGTCACTTTTAGTATCCTTAATTCCATTAGTCTTAATTTCTTCCCATTGCAATAGGTTTTTCGTCCTATATTCATTGCTTTTTGAGTCATTAGAGCATCTTTTTAAGAAATTGCTTAAATCATCAATTATAATATCTTCAAAGTTTATTTTGGAATTTTTATCTGCTTTGGGGAAACTGTTTTCTATAGAGTATGCCTTAATCGGAGGGAGTTGTTTATCTGCGCTAATAACAACAAAGGCATTCAAATAATTATATACAAAAGCTAAAGTATCATTATTATCAATAATAATTTTTTCTTGGAAATATTTTGACGAGATGTTATATGATTGCTCAAATTTTTCTTTAATTACCAACACTTCTTTTTTAGAAACATGTTGTGAAAACAAAGTAATATTACTTAATAAGACAAACCATATAATAACTAGTAATCGCATATTTTACTTAATTAATTTTGTAATGGTTCTTGTTATTCAATATAGGTTAACAAAAACCATAAAACACTTTATATGTCTACTTTTAAACCTTAATAATAATTATTTTATATTTTTAAGACCTTGTGTTAATTCTATGGTAAAGTATCAAAAAAATAGTGAGTGTTGATTATAATCAACACTCACCTATTATGTATTATTTAACTACAACAAATTTGCTGCTGTAAGCTTTATTATCTATAGTAATTTGATAGAAGTACATTCCTGAATTGAAATCTGAAACATTAAATCTATATTTTGTAGAATTCTCATCTATTACATCTGTTAAAACAATTTTACCAGTAAGATCAAATACTCTAATAGAAGCATTTTTTGCAGACTCAAAAGTAATAGTAATTTCATCAGAAGCTGGATTAGGATAAAGAACTATATTTTGCTCTTCTTTTGCATAAGTAATAGAAGTATTATCTTTTACAAAAGTACCTGCCTCAGCAGCAACAATCATTTCTTTTACTAATAAATCAATATCAGCTTGAACACGAGTACTACCATCACCTAAAGAAGCAATACGTAGGCTTGTTGTAATTACGTTTTCTTTATAAAGACCGTTTACCATTCCAGCAAAGTCATAATCATCAGGTCCCATTTCAAATAAAGCTATTGCCTTATTAGTAATTTCAAAACCATCACCATACCATAACGCACTCCATTTCCACTGAATAGAATCTATTGTTGTAATAGTATTTGTAGCAGCCGGAAGAGCTAAAGTAAGACCAACATATGTACCTACTGTATCGTCAGCGTGAGATTGACAAGCATATTTAGAGATACCCATAACATCGTATACAAAATCGCCATCAGCAAAATCAACTGGTGCCGAACCATACATATTATACATAAAATCTAAACCATCAACCCATACAACTCCGTTTGAATCAATATATTCTCTTAAAGCTTCATTATATTGAACAGTAGCAGTAGTATCCCATAAGTATAAATCTTGACCATCATTTGCAGTATGCCATATAACCATATCAAAATTATTTAAAGTAGCAAAATCAGGAGCTACAGTATCAATATTAAGAGTATCGTATGAATAACCAGAATTAATTAGTGCTGTTTGTACATACGACCACTCATCATAGCCATTTGCATCATCATCAACTAATAAAACGCTATATCCTGCAGGAGGAGTATTCTTAGCAAAAGTACCAGCCTCTGCAGCTACTATCATTTCTTTTACTACTAGGTCAATATCAGCTTGCACACGCGCACTACCATCTCCTAAAGAAGCAATACGAAGACTTGTTGTAATTACGTTTTCTTTATATAGACCATTTACCATTCCAGCAAAGTCATAATCAGCAGGTCCCATTTCAAATAAAGAAGTAGCATCTGTAGTAATTTCAAAACCATCACCATACCATAAAGCACTCCATTTCCACTGAATAGAATCTATTGTTGTAATAGTATTTGAAGCTGTAGGAAGAGCAAGTGTAAGTCCAACATATGTACCTACTGTATCGTCAGCGTGAGATTGACAAGCATATTTAGAAACACCCATATAGTCATATACAAAGTCTCCTGCTGCAAAATCAACTGGAGCAGAACCGTATTTTGCATACATGAAATCTAAACCATCAACCCAAACTACTCCACCTGCATCAATATATTGTTTTAAAGCAGGGTTAAACTGAACTGTAGCAGTAGTATCCCATAAGTGAAGATCCAGACCATCATTTGCCGTATGCCAGATAACCATATCAAAATTATTCATTGTAGCAAAATCAGGAGCTACAGTATCAATATTAATAGTATCGTATGAATAACCAGAGTTAATTAGTGCTGTTTGTACATAAGACCATTCATCATAGCCATTTGCATCATCATCAACTAATAATACTGAATATTGTGCATTTGTAGAAACAAAAGCAAAAAGTAAAACTGTTAATAAAAGTAATTTGTTTTTCATGTGAATTAGATTTGTTTATTAATTTATTTATAAGGTATCGACAATTATTGTCATACTATATATAAGACGTTATTATTATTATTATACCCTACCCTTTTTTTAACTTTTTTTCACAAATATTTGGGAATAACTACAACTAAGAGTGTATATAGTTAATACACTGTACTTTACTGCCAAAAATAAATAATAAACTAAATGTAAATTAGTCTTAAATCATATTAATTCTAAAACTATAATTAATAAAAAATTACAAAGTCTTTTTACTACTTTTGCAAACCCAAAAACTTTATTAAAATCAAATAATTATGGCAACAGTAGACGATAAGAAAATAATATTTTCGATGGTAAGAGTTAGTAAATCTTACGAAAATAATAAGCATGTTTTAAAAGACATATATTTAAGCTTTTATTATGGTGCAAAGATTGGTGTTATTGGCCTTAATGGTTCTGGTAAATCCACTCTATTAAAAATTATTGCTGGCCTAGAAGAACGATACCAAGGCGATGTTGTTTTTTCTGAAGGATATAAAATTGGTTACCTAGCACAAGAGCCATATTTAGATGATAATAAAACTGTAAAGCAGGTAGTTGAAGAAGGCGTTCAAGAAACAATGGATATTCTTAAAGAATATGAAGAAATAAATCTAAAGTTTGCCGAGCCAATGAGTGATGACGAGATGACTAAACTCATTGATAAGCAAGGCGTACTTACCGAAAAAATAGATCAATTAGATGCTTGGGAAATAGACTCTAAGCTTGATAGAGCAATGGAAGCATTACGCTGTCCTGCGGGAGATACTCCCATTAAGAACTTATCAGGAGGAGAGCGCCGCCGCGTTGCACTAACACGCCTTATGCTTTCAGAGCCAGAAATTCTACTTTTGGATGAGCCTACCAACCACCTTGATGCTGAATCAATTGATTGGTTGGAACAACACTTACAACAATATAAAGGAACAGTAATAGCTGTTACCCACGATAGATATTTTCTTGATAATGTAGCCGGATGGATTCTTGAACTTGACCGTGGCGAAGGTATTCCTTGGGAAGGGAATTACTCATCGTGGTTGGATCAAAAAACTAAGCGCATGGCTCATGAAGAAAAAACTGCAAGCAAACGTCAGAAAACTCTTGAGCGTGAGCTAGAATGGGTACGTATGGCACCTAAGGCTCGTCATGCAAAAAGCAAGGCTAGACTAAAAGCCTATGATAGCCTAATGGATAGTGATACTAAGGAGAGAATTGAAAAACTTGAACTTTATATTCCCAATGGGCCTCGTTTGGGAAGCAATGTGATTGAAGCACAAGGAGTTTCTAAAGCTTTTGGCGACAAGTTAT
>QMPB01000014.1 GCA_003648395.1 Bacteroidota bacterium | reverse complement strand
CTTTTTCAAAATAGACGAGGTTTTAGTCTTAGGTTGGTTTGCGATAGTTGCCAATGGACTCCAGAATGTAATAATTGCGATGTTAGTCTTACATATCATAAAGGATTAAATAGGTTGAAATGCCACTATTGTGGAGCTTCAAAAGATGTTCCTGTTATTTGTCCAAATTGTGGAAGCAAGAAACTTGCAATGAAAGGTTTCGGTACCGAAAAAATTGAGGAGGAGATGCCTGTATTTTTTCCTAATGCAATAGTTAAGCGTATGGATTTGGATACCACAAGGTCAAAGAATGCGTATCTGCAAATTATTAATGATTTTCAGGATAGAAAAATAGATATTCTTGTGGGAACGCAGATGGTTACTAAGGGTTTGGATTTTGATAATGTAAGTTTGGTAGGAGTATTAAATGCCGATAATGGTTTATTTTATCCTGATTTTAGAGCTTTCGAACGTAGTTTTCAGCAGTTAACTCAGGTTAGTGGTAGGTCTGGACGAAAGTACAAACGTGGTAAAGTGATAGTTCAAACATCTCAACCTCATCATGTTGTTATTAGAGATGTGGTGGAGAATGATTATTTTGGAATGTATAAAAGTCAAATGGAAGAGAGGGTTAAATTCAAATATCCTCCATTTTATCGACTAATACGAATTTCGTTGAAACATAGAGATTATAATGTTCTTAATGCGGGAGCAAGTCATTTTGCAAACCTGCTTAAACCTAAATTGGGGGCAAGGGTTCTTGGCCCTGAATATCCTATGGTTGCTCGTGTAAAAAACTTATTTATTAAGAATATTCTAATAAAATTTGAAATAAAAGCATCGCATAAGGCTGTTAAAGTAATTATAAACGATGCTATGGATGATATGTATAAAGTAAAAGAATTTCGTTCTATTTATATTCAACCCGATGTTGATCCGATGTAAAGGATGAAGGAGAAGGATAAAGGAAAAGGATAAAGGAAAAGGATAAAGGAAAAGGATAAAGGAAAAGGATAAAGGAAAAGGATAAAGGAGAAGGATAAAGGAAAAGGATAAAGGAAAAGGATAAAGGAAAAGGATAAAGGAGAAGGAAAGAGGACAAGGAAAAGGATAAATAAGTTTAGATAAATAGCTCTAATGAGTCCTTATGTTACTATGTGCCTTATGTGGTTTTTTTAAGCGAAAAAATGAGTTTAGATGAATAGCCCCAATGTTACTTATGTACCTTATGTGGTTTATTTAAAAAGGATAAATTAAATGGCATAGCTATTGACTATATAAATGCTGCTATATATAATAATATCACTAATTATTTGAAACATAGTTTCTTATATTTGGTGTAACTATATAGTGAAGTTATTAACTCTTGATTTTATGATTTAATGACTCTATTATGAATGTTTTATGACAAAATGACAATATATGAATTTTGATAATAATAATTTACTGCAATTAACAGATACTGTTGAATCTGAAACTGAGTTTATTCCATTATTGCCACAGGGAGAGGATTTTGCAATGGATGAAAAAGATATTCCTGAAGAATTGCCAATATTGCCACTGCGCAATACGGTTTTATTCCCTGGAGTTATGATTCCAATAACTGTTGGTCGCGAAAAATCTACTAAGCTTATCAATGATGTAAAGAATGGGAATAAGCTTCTTGGAGTTGTTGCTCAAATTGATGGCTCTACAGAGGATCCTACATTCAAAGATTTATATAAGAATGGGGTAATGGCTTATGTTGTTAAGGTACTTGCTATGCCCGATGATTCAACTACGGTAATACTGCAGGGAAGAAATAGAATTCACCTTGACCAAGAGATCCAAAGTGAGCCTTATTTTAAAGCTAAGATTACACCATTGACCGTTGATAAGGTTGAAGATGAGAATAAAGATTTTGAGGCATTAATGGATTCTATTAAGGATCTATCATTAAAAGCAATAAAGCTAAATCCGAATATTCCTGGTGATGCAGGTTTTGCCATTAAGAATATTGATAGTCCTAGGTTTCTTGTAAATTTCATTTCTAGTAATTTAAATAGTCCTTTGGAAGATAAGCAGAGTTTGCTTGAGGTAGATTCTCTTGAAGGTCGTGCTAATAGCTTATTGGCATTGCTTACAAAGGAAATACAGATGCTTGAGCTTAAAAACAAGATTCAAGAGAAGGTAAAAGTTGATATGGATAAGCAGCAACGTGATTACCTTCTAAATCAGCAAATGAAAACCATTCAAGATGAGCTTGGAGGAGGTCCACACGAACAGGATATCAGAGATTTAAAGCAGAAGGCTAAAGGTAAGAAATGGGCAAAAAATGTTAGTGAGCTTTTTAAGAAAGAACTTGACAAGCTTGGTCGTATGCACCCCTCTGCTGCAGAATATTCTATTCAGTATAATTATTTGGAAACCTTGGTAGAATTACCATGGAATGAGTTTTCTAATGCTAATTTTGATTTAAAATTAGCTTCCAAAATACTTGATGAAGATCATTTTGGATTAGATAAAATTAAGGAGCGTATTCTTGAGTATTTAGCAGTTATAAAGCTGAAGAACGATATGAAATCTCCAATAATATGCCTTGTTGGCCCTCCCGGTGTTGGTAAAACTTCTTTAGGGAAATCCATTGCTCGTGCTCTTAATCGTGAATATATACGTATGGCACTTGGTGGCTTACGTGATGAGTCTGAAATTAGGGGCCATCGTAAAACATATATTGGTGCTATGCCTGGGCGTATAATCCAAAGCCTGAAAAAAGCTAAGAAATCAAATCCGGTTTTTGTACTTGACGAAATTGATAAAATAAATGGTAGTCAATTCAATGGTGATCCAGCTTCTGCTTTGTTAGAAGTGCTTGACCCTGAGCAAAATTCTACATTCTACGATAATTATTTGGAAGTTGAATACGATCTTTCTAAAATAATGTTTATTGCCACGGCCAATTCCGTTTCTAGCATTCATCCAGCATTATTGGATAGAATGGAGATTGTGCACCTTAGTGGTTACTTAATTGAAGAAAAGATAGAGATTGCCAAGCGACACCTTATTCCTAAACAGTTTAATGAGCATGGTATCAAGAAATCTCAGCTTAGTTTTGATAAAAAAGTTCTGACGGAGCTTATTGATAAATATACTAGCGAATCGGGTGTTCGTTCTCTTGATAAAACCATTGCTAAGGTTATTAGAAATAGAGTCCGTAAGATTGTAATGGAAGAGGAATTTGAGGCTAAAATAAAAGTAGAAAATCTTTACGATATAATGGGTCCTGCTCGTTTTCAGAAGGATAAAGCTATTGATAATAAGCAAGCAGGTGTTGTTACAGGCCTTGCATGGACAAGTGTTGGTGGAGTAATATTATTTATAGAGGTTAGCCTTAGTAAGGGTAAAGGTGGTTTTTCTATGACGGGAAGCCTTGGCGATGTGATGAAAGAATCGGCTACTGTAGCATATAAATATCTTCGCGCTAATGCCGAAGCTCTAAATATTCCACAGTTTGCTTTTGAACAATATGATGTACATATACATATTCCAGAAGGAGCAATTCCTAAAGATGGCCCATCGGCAGGTATAACATTCTTTACCGCTCTGGCGTCGGCTTATACGCAACGCAAAGTAAAGTCTAGGATTGCTATGACAGGTGAGCTAACTTTAAGATCTAAAGTGTTGCCAGTAGGAGGTATTAAAGAGAAAATCCTTGCTGCAAAGAGAGCTGGAATAAAAGAAATTATTCTTTCTTCAGAAAATGAAAAAGATATAAAAGAAATAAGCGAGAAATATATTAAAGGTCTTAGCTTCCATTTTGTAGAAAATGCTATGGATGTGCTTGATATTGCATTATTGAATCAAAAAGTTGCTGGAGGTCTTGTATTAACTGATTCCACGAAATAGACAGAGCTTATAGTCTTGTAGAATATTCTTAATGCTATTATTTTATTGAGTTCAGCTTAATAAAATAATAGCTTTTTTTGGTCTTTGAAAACCGTAAATTGATTTATTGATATCAATGAATACTCTAATAATGTACTATTGTATCATTTTATTCTCAAATACTTTGATTTGAATAGGCATTAACCATTGTATTTATTATATGCATTTTCTACTAATTTCAATATGTAATTGGTGTTGTATTACTATAAAAATGCATTATAAATAAGGTTAAGCCTTAGTAGTTCAAAACTTATTTTCATTCAAAAGCTTATTATCCATATATTTGCCTTGAACAAACACATGAATTAACATAAACCAGAGTAAAACAATGCTATATTGCCTTAAGAGCTTAAGCAACTGTTTTCTCTAAATCACCTTATTAATTTTAATTATATGAAAATAGAAAGACTATTTGATTTTTTGGAGTATTATAAAAATACTTATCCTCAAAAGCAAGATGCATTAGCAAGTAAGATTGATGGCGAATGGGTAAAGTATAGTATTACAGAGTATACGGATATTGTACGCGATTTGGCTTATGGCTTAATAAATTTGGGAGTTAAAAAGGGCGATAAAATTGCTAGTATATCACCCAATGCCCCCGAGTGGAATTTTATTGATATGGCTGTTTCTTCTGTAGGAGCAATCCATGTACCAATATATCCAACAATTAGCTCAAGTGATTATGAGTATATCTTCAATCATGCCGAGGTTAGTATGGTATTTATTTCGGGTAAGGCTATGTATAATAAAATTGTAGATATATTGCCAAAAACTCCTACAGTAAGTAAAGTATATTCTTTTACCGACTGCAAACATGCTCCTAATTATAAGGAAGTAATTGAACTTGGACAAAAAGAACCTCAAGCCGAAAAACTTAAAATAATACAGGCAGGAATTGTTACTGATGAATTGGCTACAATTATTTATACTTCTGGAACAACAGGTATAATGAAAGGTGTTATGCTGTCTCATAATAATTTAATTTCTAATGCTTTGGCTACTTCTCCCGTCCCACAGCTTGGAGTTGAGCATAAGGCATTAAGCTTTCTGCCATTATGCCATGTATATGAACGTATGCTTAATTATATGGAACAATATAATGGAATATCAATTTATTATGCCGAGAATATGGCTAAAATAATTGAGAATATTCAGGAGCTTAAAGTTGATATGATGAGTACTGTACCGCGCTTACTGGAGAAAGTATATGATAAAATTGTAGCAAAAGGTGAGGCCTTAGATGGGTTTAAGAGAAAAGTTTTTGATTGGGCATTAGAGCTAGGTTTTAATTATGATATTGAAGGGAATAACACAGCAATTTATAATATGAAATTGGCAATTGCTGATAAACTTGTATTCTCTAAATGGCGCGAAGCTTTTGGAGGAAATATGAGCGTTATGGTATCAGGAGGTGCTGCATTGCAAACTCGTTTAGGAAGAATTTTTTGGGCGGCAGGTATTCCTGTGGTTGAAGGTTACGGACTAACAGAAACATCACCCGTAATAAGTGTTAATACACTTTTGTCAGGAGAACTTATGATTGGTACTGTTGGTGTGTTATTGCCAGAGGTTGAAGTGAAAATTGCTGAAGATGGAGAGATTCTTTCAAAAGGGCCAAACTTAATGCTTGGGTATTATAAGGAGAAAGCACTTACCGAAGAGGTGATTGTTGATGGCTGGTTCCATACTGGTGATCTGGGTGAGCTTATCGATAATAAATTTCTTAAGATTACTGGTAGAAAGAAAGATAATTTTAAAACCTCTATGGGTAAATATGTTGCTCCTGGTCATATTGAAGAAACAATGAAGGAGTCTTCATTTATTGATATGATTGTAGTTGTAGGGGAGAATCAGAAATTTGCTGCAGCATTAATTGTTCCAAACTTTGAACATATTAAAGATTGGTGTAGTAAAAATGGTAAAGAAGCTCTGTCAAATGAGCAAGCTATAGATGATGCCGATATAAAGAAGGCAATAAAAGAAGAAATAGCTATACTTAATACTAGATTTGGTAGCCATGAGCAAGTTAAGCAGTTTCGTTTAATTGCTGACGAATGGACTGTAGAGTCAGGCTTTGTTACTGCAAAAATGAGTATAAAACGATCAGTTGTAACTAAAGCGTACCAGCACTTAGTTGATGATATTTTTAAATAGGAATCTTAGTATATATATAAGAAAGCTGTGGGTATTATACTCACAGCTTTTTTTTGTGCTTATAATTTTACTCTTTATTCTTGGTATCAATCCAGATTGTAACAGGGCCATCGTTTGTAAGATTAACTTCCATATAAGCACCAAATTTGCCTCCAATTACTTCCTTTGAAATATCATTAGCAAATTGCTTCATGAATTCATTATATAAAGGTTCAGAAATTTTTGGTGGAGCAGATTTAATATAGGAAGGACGATTGCCTTTCTTCGTTTTAGCATGTAGAGTAAATTGACTTATAATCATTGCATCTCCATTTATATCTACAATGCTATTATTCATAACGCCATCTTCATCATCAAAAATACGAAGCTTGCTAATCTTTGCACTTAGCCAAATAATGTCATCAATAGTGTCATCCTCTTCAATTCCCAATAGAATTAGTAAACCCTTGTTGATATTTCTCTGCTCATTGCTATTAATAATAACTGATGCTTGTTTTACTCTTTGTAAAAGTGCTCTCATAATTAATGAAATTCTTGAAAAACTCTTGCCAATGAAAAACCTGGAGCTTGTACATCAAGGTCTAAGAAATACCCAAAAGGAGTTTGTTCTACTTCAAAATCAACGTTTTTTAGGCGCTTTTCTATTTTGTCAAATAATTCCTTAGTAAATTCTGGAGAGGCTTTACTTTCGCTCAAATGAGCAAAGGAATGTAGTATAACACTCTTTGTGTTATTCTTTCTCGAAATCCACTTTATGAAATTCAGAAGTTTCTTCTCAATAGATTTTTGTCTGTCATCAGACTCGTCACCTTCTTCTACTTGTATGTATGCTACTTGGCTATTGCTGAATTCTTTGCCTTCGGTATGCTCTTGTACATTATCTAAGGTTTTGATAGCAGGTTTATATGCAAATCTGTCGCAATAAATCATTAAGAGTTTCATATGTATATACTTTTAAAGGCCATATGCAGTCGCATGAAAAAATAATTACTTTTATCATGGTCGTTTCATAATTCCTACAATTTAACTTTTGGATTTCTAACTATTTCTTTCATAATATTTAAACTATCAACAATGCTATTGTTTATTTCATTGAATAGTTCAGGCTCATTGGTATAGTATAATAAAGAGCTTTGAAATCTTTCTTGAGAAATATCGTACTTATTAAATACATATTTATAGTAGTAGTCAGTAATACTATCCATACCATTTCCGCCATTTTTAGTAACTTCTTGTCTTATAACTACTTCTACTAAGCGTACATCAAGCAGCATATTAGTAAATTGTTCTGTAGAAATTAAATCTGCAGGAGCTTCTATATTCGCAGGATCGTAATTAGTGCAAGAAAATAAGGTGGTAATTATGATGCTAATTACTATTGTAAGTTTAATAATATTATTCATTATAGTCAATTTTTCTTTTGTTAATGATATAGTATAATCTTAGTGTTAGTATATTGTTGTACTGATCTCTAGTCCATTTATCGCCAGATATATTACTGTATTCTCGAGTTCTTATCTTTGCAAAAGAGTAGGAGTATCTAAAGTTTACGTTAAGCCCTTTGTAAACAGGAAATCTAATATCAAAAATACCATTTATATCATTTCTATTATAATGTCCACTGTACAAACTAGCTTCTGTTTTCTCTCCCCATTCTATTTCTTTCATATCTACCAATCGACCCCAACTCATACCTAAGCCAACAGTTAGAAATTCTTTGTCGGTAAAGTGAACTAGAAAAGGCACCTCGGCATAACTTAGTCTTAGATTATAATATGGTAAGCCTTTAGTTGGGTCAGCCTCCCGAGGGTATTTTTCATAAGAACCTTTCTGAGAGTATGAAGCTTCAATACTTATTGCCCAGCGCCTTTTTATTGGCATAATAGCTATTGCAGATGCGTTAAAACCAAATTTCTTAAAACCATACATCTCATCTCCATCTACTTGAGTAAGATTTGTGCCAATAGCAATAGCGCCTTGAAACGCCTGGCCAATTGCCAAAGTGCCAATTAGCAACAAAACTATTAATATGCTTATATTTTTTATTTGCATTCTTAATTCTTAGTATTTATTATTTGCAAAAATGCGAATAATTATTGAGTATTTCTAGTTCATTTTTAAAAGAAATTCACCAATTAGCTGTTTTGATAATATGTTGTTGCTCTTCTAAAACATACACTGGTTATAAACTAGTATATCTGCATCTTAACCTAATATCTCATGTAGTAATGTATAGGCTTAATTTGTATTAATATGTCTTTAACGTATTATTATTAAATAACTTGTTCAATTATACTAGTTTTCTCTGAGTATATAGTAAAAATACTTAGTACATAACAATAATACAATGTTTGGGCTAAAACCCATATAAGACATAACTCATTAGGTAGGGTATTTCCTTCGGTAAACTCAGGATGATAGCCCTGCCTAATGAATACAAGATTCTACGGGTTTAAGCCCAAATATAAAAACTAGTTTGATATGAACTATTTTTAAAACACACACAAACTTATTAAATGCCTAAGCAATATAATATAAAAGAAATGTTTATTTGCGATAGTATTTCTATTTATAATAATAATTGTTTGATTTATATGGTTTATATATTAAATAATAATATATCTTTGCAGTGATTTCTATAAAGGGGTGCCTAAAAATAAGGCTGAGATCAAACCCATATTACCTGTTCGGATAATGCCGGCTTAGGGACTGGAGCTATTATTTTATAGTAGTTCTCAAGGGAAAACTTTTGTTCAATCAATGCATAATATAACCTCAATGTTGATGCAGAAAGTTTAAACTTAATAATTTATTAAAATGTTTCACAAAATTACTTTTTTATTGCTTTTTGCAATTATGATTCCTTCATGGATTCTTGCGCAAAATTCTATAAACGGAAGCATCACTGATGCTGGTACTGGCGAAAGTTTGCCAGGGGCTCATATTACTTTAGAGCCAAGTATGAAAAGAACTATCAGCAATGTTGATGGCGAATTTACTATGTCGAGTATTAAAAATGGCGAGTATCTTATAAAGGTTAGCTATATGGGCTATGAAGATTATAGTAAGGTGCTAAAATTATCGTCAAATACAAATTTAGAAATTGCTCTTAATATTAGTGCAATTATGGAAGATGAAGTTGTAATTGCAGCCACGCGTGCGAGTGATAGAACTGGCACTACTTTCAAAAATATCACTAAGGCCGAAATTAAGGAGGTTGATATGGGTAAAGACTTGCCCTATATTCTTAATATGACTCCATCAGTAGTTTCTGGCTCTGATGCTGGTGCCGGAGTTGGCTATACTTCTATTCGAATTCGTGGTACCGATATTTCTAGAATTAATGTAACTATGAATGGAATACCAGTAAACGACCCTGAGAGTCAGGGTGTATTTTGGGTAAATATGCCTGATTTGGCAGGCTCACTTAATAGTATTCAGGTGCAACGTGGTGTAGGTACTTCAAGTAATGGTGCTGCAGCTTTTGGTGCTTCTATTAATATGGAAACCAATGGGTTGGCTTCTGAGCCTTTTGCCGAAGTAAGTACTGCAGCAGGCTCATTTAATACTCAGAGATATAGGGTGTTGGCTTCCACGGGACTTATTGATGGAAAATGGTCTTTCGATACTCGTTTGTCAAGAATTCATTCCGATGGTTTTATTGATAGAGCATTCTCTGACCTTAATTCATATTATGTTTCTGGAGCCTATTATGGTGAGAATACTATTATTAGATTTAATATTCTTTCGGGAAAGGAAAAAACATATCAAAGTTGGAATGGTGTACCTAAAGTGCGTTTAGAAAATGATATGGATGGAATGCAGCGTTATGCCGATCATTACCTTTATTCGCAAAAGGAAACTGACGAAATGATTGCTTCCGACTCTCGTACTTATAATAAATATACTTACGAAAATGAGACAGATAATTATAAGCAAGATCATTATCAATTACTATTTACTCAGAAATTCAATTCGCATTGGAATATAACCGGAGCCTTGCATTATACAAAAGGGGAGGGCTATTACGAAAGTTGGAAGGATGATAGGAAACTTGGTGCGTATTATGGCGTTCCGGATGTAATTATTGGAGGCGATACTATTACTAAAACCGATGCTGTACATCAAAAATGGTTGGATAATGATTTTTATGGAGCAACTTTCTCTATTAATTATAATAATAGAAAGGATTTAATAGTTAATGTAGGAGCTGCAGCAAACTCATATGTTGGTGATCATTATGGAAAAGTTGTTTGGGCAGAATACGCTTCTACTTTGGGCAAAGATTATCAATGGTATAATAATACAGGAAAGAAGAATACATATAATACATATATAAAAGCCAATTATCTATTAACGCAAAAGTTTAGTATATATGGCGATTTGCAATATCGTAAAGTTGATTACTGGATGGATGGATTGCATGATGATTTTAAGGATCTAACAAGCGAGTATCATTTTAATTTTATTAATCCTAAAGTTGGCGTGCATTACGATATTAATGATGTGCATAATGTGTATTTTTCTGCAGCAATGGCACAAAAGGAGCCAACTCGTAGCGACTTTAGAGATGCCGACGCAGGAAACTCACCAGTGGCAGAGCAGCTTATTGATTACGAATTTGGTTATTCTTTCAATAATCAGTTTATGCTACTGCGTGCCAATGCTTTCTTTATGGACTATAAAGATCAGTTAATATCTACTGGTAAAATAAATAATGTTGGAGCTCCCATTATGACTAATATTGATAAGTCATATAGAGCTGGTTTGGAGTTCTTACTTGGTCTAAGAATAACAAAATGGTTAAACTGGAATGCAAATATTAGTCTAAGTCAGAATAAGATTTCTGATTATACCGAGTATGTTGATAATTGGAATACTGGAGCTCAAGATTCCACTTATTTGGGTACTACCGATATTGCTTTTTCTCCAAATGTTGTGGCTGCTTCTCAATTTGAGATCAAGGCATTAAAGGGATTTAAAGTATTTATAAATACTAAATATGTAGGAAAGCAATATATTGATAACTCATCAAACAATCTAAATAGTATTGATGCGTATTCTACAACGGATGTGATTTTTCGCTATGAATTAAAGCCTGATTTTATGAAAACCATTGGGGTGTTTTTTAGTATTAATAATGTGCTAAGTACAAAATATGAAACCAATGCATGGGTTTATAGTTATAATGTGGATGATACTTGGAGTGGTAACCCAACTGAGCGTTATACTATGGATGGATATTTTCCTCAGGCAGGAATTAATTTTATGGTGGGATTAGACCTTAAGTTTTAAGATATAGTAATGAATCATTTTGTTCAAATGAGGCTTCTATAATAATATAGAAGCTTTTTTTGTTTGAGGTTTGTTTAATAATGTATCTTTGTAGTAAAATTACAATTTGCTGTATAGCACTATGCATATGCACTTCAAATTGGCTAATATACAGTATATGAAAGCAGTATTTATTTTTACAGTATTTTTCTTATTTTCCTTAAGTATTTATAGTCAAACTGGCCCTGCAGGAGTAGGTTCAAGTACTAGCAATATATTGTGGCTTAGATCTCATGATTTGAGCACTCTTTCTAGTGGTGACAAAATAGCAACATGGGCTGATAAATCTGGCAATGGAAATGATTTAACTCAGACAGATGATTTATTTAAGCCCGATTATGTTAGCGGTCAGCAAAATGGGTATGGAGTAGTAAGGTTTAATAAGTCCATAAATAGACTCGTTAAAACTAGTTTCTCAGACTTTCCCACTTCTGCAATTACTGTTCTTATTGTTAGCAAAAGTAATTCAGAGAGTAATGATGGTCTTTTTTCTTATGCAAAAGGCTCTAGTGATAATGAATTTCTTTTGTATAATACAAATACATTAACTACTTATAGGGGTGGTTCTACTGCTAATTCAAGTTTTAATTTTTCCAATAATGCTTGGCATATTATTGATGTTAGTTGGAAAAGCTCAGGAGGCGATGTAATAGTTTGTAAGGATAATGATTTTTTTAACTCATATACTTCTACAATTGCTAATGGAAGTAATATTGGTAGTGGAGGAGCATTAGCTCTTGGTTCGGAGCAAGATTCTGAAGATGGAGGGTATAACTCCGGACAAACCCATAATGGTGATGTTTTGGAGGTTATTGTATATAATATTGAGTTAAATACTGCTCAACGAATAATAGTATCAAATTATATTGCAGCAAAATATAATTTAACAATTTCAAATGATCTATTTGCTTATCAATCTACTCACCCTCATGAGTTGGCAGGTATTGGACGATATGATGGGTCAAATATTCATGCTAGTGCTCAATCTGCTGATATGATTACCATTGGTAATGCCTCAGCAATGGCTACAGATGGTGAATATCTTCTTTTTGGCCATGATGATGCTAATGCTACAGCTTGGACAACTACAGAGAAAGCTGAAGATAATACACAAAGAATAGAAAGAGAGTGGCGAATTGACGAAACTGGTGATGTAGGAACAATTGATATTACATTAAATAATGATGACCTTGCAGCTTTACCTGCAGGATATACTAAGTATGGTTTGATGGTTGATAGTGATGGTGATTTCTCTTCAGGAGCAGTTATTTATGAAATGACAGTTTCAGGAGATGATTATATAGCGAGCGGTATAGATATCGCAGATGGAGATTATATTAGCATCGCTGCAATTGAACCAATAATTCAATTTAAAGAGACAACTTCTTCGGGGATTGAGTCTTCAAATGCAAGTATTGAAATTTTATTGAATTATACTGCTGCCTCAGCTGCCTCTGTTAATTATTCTACATCAAATGGTACTGCTGTTGCAGGATCTGATTATACTGCTGCGGCAGGTAGTACGCTAACTATCGCTGCAGGTTATAAATCAAATAATCTCTCAATTAGTATCAATAATGATTCAGACCAAGAATCTGACGAGGATTTCACTATTAATTTATCAAGCCCTTCGAGTGGTATTAATTTGGGCACTGCTGCAAGCCAAACTCATAATTATACAATTAATGATAACGATAATACCAGAAAAATATACTTTTCTTCAGCATCGAGTAATGGAACTGAAGCAACAACAAGTGCTAGTATTACTATAGAAATCAATACTATCGATAATAGTGATCCTACTACTGTAGATTATTCTGTAATTGGTGGAACAGCAGCCGGTGGTGGAGAAGATTATACTTTAGCAAGTGGAACAGCTACTATTACATCAGGTAATACATCTACAACATTCTCTATTTCAGTTAATAATGATATTATTGATGAAGATAATGAAACCATTATAGTTAAACTATCTAATTCTTCATCGAATTGTAATTTAAGTTCGACTAACCCTATAGAGCATACTTATACCATAAATGATAATGATGCTACTCCAAGTATTCAATTTACATCAACGGCTTCTTCAGGTAATGAATCTGTTGGAACAAAGAATTTGCAGCTAAGTTTATCAACTGTTTCAGGTAAGGATGTATCTGTTAGTTTTAGCCATTCAGGAACAGCCACCTATGTTGATGATTATAGTATTTTAACAAGCTCTCCAATTACTATTAGTGCAGGTAGTACTACTAAAAATATTGTATTAACTATAAATGATGATAATACTACTGAAAATTCAGAGACTGCTATTGTTACTATTAGCGGGCCTACAAATGCTAGTTTAGGTGCTAGTACTTCACATACATATACAATTCTAAATGATGATATATTTGGTTATGTAGGCCCTGGAGGTATTGGCAAAAGCCTAAATTTGAAACTATGGGTAAAAGCCGAAGATATTCCTGGAAGCTCTAATGGTGATAAGATTAGCTCTTGGGCTGATCAAAGTGGAAACTCTAATAATTTGAGTCAATCGGAGCCAACTGTTAAACCTTATTACTACAATGATATAGTTAATGGATTTCCTGTTGCTAGGTATAGTGATGATAATAGCCGACTAATAAAGAATAATTTTAGTGATTTTCCGACAAAAGAGATAACAACATTTTTTGTTAACTATAGAACAGCTGCTAGTAATGATGCTACTATTTCGTATGCTGTAGCTAGTGGAAATAATGAGTATCTAGTTTTTAATAGTAGCAACATATCTGTATTTAGAACTTCTGTAAATGTTAGTTCGGGTGTTAATGCTGCTGCTAACTCTTGGAATATTGTCTCTACTTCATGGAGAAATTCTGATGATAATGTTGTTATTTCATTAAATGGCCAGCAGAAATATTCTAATACATTATCTAATGCAAATGATATTACATCGGGTGGCTGTTTGGTAATTGGTGCAGAGCAAGATGCTGTAGATGGGAGTTATGCAGCAGATCAAGATTTTGAAGGTGATTTTGCAGAAGTTGTAATTTATAATAGTATTCTTAATACTGCTCAAAAAAATATTATAAGTAACTATTTGTCGGCTAAGTATAATATTACGATGGATGCAAACGATAAGTATGCAGGTGATGATAGTGGTAAAGGGGATTATGATTTTGAGGTGATAGGTATAGGATCAGAATCAGATGGTTTTCACGATGAAGCTCATGGTAGTGGAGGTTTATGGATTAAACAATCTACGAACTTTGGCAATGGCGATTATTTAATGATAGGTCATAATCATATTACCCCTCAGTTATATACTTCTGCTGAAGATGCTGGCTTAACAGCGGTTTCAATTGATGAGCGCTGGGGTAGAGATTGGTATTTTGACCTTACTGATGCAGGAGGAGCAATGACAGTAGATCTTACTTTTGATTTTGATGAAGCAGAAATGAATAGTTCAAGTACACCTGCAGGAACTACTTCTAATTATAAACTTTTATACCGTAGTGGAACATCTGGGGATTGGAGTATTGTAAATTCGGCAAGTTCAAAAACTACATCGCAAATACTATTTACAGGTCAGGCTTTGCCTAATGGTGATGGTTATTATGCTCTAGGAACAATTGATGCAACAAGCTCCCCTCTACCAATTGAGCTAATGAGTTTTGATGCACAGCTCGAAAATAAGAATGTGATTCTGAAATGGGAGACAGCCTCGGAAACAAATAATGATTATTTTGAGATATATCGCTCTGCAAATACTGAGCAATGGACAAAGATTGGTGTTGTTGATGGAAGTGGAACTACAAATACTATTCGTAGTTATAATTATTCTGACATTGAAGCTCTTCAAGGGATAAGTTATTATAAACTAAAACAGGTAGATTTTGATGGGAAATACACATTCTCTCAAATTAGATCAGTAAGTACAGAGTTATCAGAAAGGATAGAAATATATCCAAACCCAACAAATGGCATAGTTTATATAAATAATGTTTCTGCAGGAAGTAGGATAGAGTTACTTGATTTGAATTCAAGAGTTATTTTGTTTAAAGATAATATAGATGGAGGAAGTGCAGAAATATATTTATCTAATTTGCCAGCATCAATATATTTAATAAGAATAACTACTGATAATACTGTTAATACTTATAAATTGGTTAAAAAGTAGTTGTAGAATAATATTCTTATACTTTTAAAAAGGCTTTACTAATGCCTTTTTAAAAGTATATAATAAGTAAATAAAATACTGCTTTATGATTGACTATCCTTGTCAAGACCTGAGTAATCGAAATATATATTTCTCAAATAGTTTTATGTTAAATCAATAAGCTAATGTTGTAGTTGTGCTTACCTTCTTTCTGCATTAACAACCCATATTTAGTATATTTTAACATTTATTGTAAAAGTTAAAAATATTATACGTATATTTGTCTTCCAATTTATTGGAACTAAAACAAATGTATTTTTATTAGCTCAAACAATATAAAAATATACAAATATTTAAAATTTATTACCATTGTGAAAGCTATGGTCATAGATTGTTATTCTATAATAAGTAAAACTAAAACTAGTAGTATGATGATTTATAATGAATCAGAGTATTAATTTAGGCTAAATACCTAAAGTTTAAAACAACTATTAACTTAAAACAACGCTTATGAAAACAATTGCTATTCTATTAATGACAATGCTAAGCCTTAATCTTTTTGCTCAAAATGATTATGTTCTTGAACTAGACGGTAATACCTATGAAATTTCTCTAGATAATGCTTACTCTTTAACTATTGATGGTAAAATAGTGAATTTTAAAGTTATTCCCAAAGATACATTGATTTATAAAGATGAGTTTTTTAGCTTTAAATATCCTAAAGATTATAAAATTACAAAAATGGAGATTGATGAAGGAATCGAACAAGTTATGGTTATGACTCCTGATGGTTCTGGGTTTTTAATTCAGAAATACTCAACAATGAACCCTACTATCCTTAACAATATGATGATGAGGGAAGTTACAAAAGAGAGTATTGAAGATGGTTATTCAGTAACTCGTAAAGATTATGCCCGAACCATAAAATCAGGTCAAGTACTTGAAATTGATAAAAGTATTCTGACAAATAGGAGTGAGTCTAATATTTATGAAGTGGCAACAATTGGAGATAATGATGAAGGTATATTGATTCTTACAATTGTTTCTGTAGAAAATATGAGTAAAAGTGGGAAATCTCTTATTGATATGATGTGGTCTACACTTGCATATAAATAGGAAAATTATTTTTTATTGAAAAGGTTGTAAAGGTTTAACTTTTACAACCTTTTTTTATTTATTTAGCTCGTCAATCTCATATGTTTCAATAATGCTATTAAGTAAAGCGTAAACTGTAAGTCCAGATATGGTTTTTATGCCAAGTTTTGCTGTTATTTTTTTTCGATGAGTAACCACTGTATGCTTACTTATAAATAATGTTTCAGCAATGGCTTGATTAGTTTTTCCCAGCGCAACCAATCTTAATATTTCAATCTCTCGCTTGCTTAATTCACTGTCTTCCAACGAAAGCTTGTTTGAGTTTAATGCCGATTCTAAGTATTTGTCTAGTTTAGATTTAATAATACTTTCAGTATCAAATAAGTCAAAATCAATCTTAAATTCAAACATAGAATTTAAACTTACTTGTTTAGTTCTTATTAACCCGAAATTAAGATTTCTATCTGTTTTATATAATTTTAATAGCTTAGGTTCCTCAAATACATTATCACTTACGATTAATAGGTTTATATTATTTTCAACAATATTATTTTTAATACATAGCTCCGAGTTTGGAATAATATGACTACTTAATCCATTATTTTTTGAAATAATAAACTGAATACCTCTGCTTATTACATAAGATTCAGTCAATATACCTATTGTTATATTTTCCATATCTATATATTTTGCAGGCTGTTTTCCATAATACTTACCTTAGGCACAATTATTTTATTCTCCATCTCAGAATGATCTTTAATATCATCTTCTAAATGTGCCAATTGACCAAGTATTTTAAAGCATAGTATGAAGTTATCTTCTGGCGAAATATACTTTATTAAAAGGTTCTTAATGTCGTAAATTTTTTCTTCAATATTGTCGTGTTGTATTGCGTAGTCCTTTATTATAAATTTATTATTACTTACAAATAATTTCTTCTGTTCTTCATCGCCTTCATTATATAACTCCTCAAGTTTAAGAATATAAGGATATACCGTTTTCTCCTCAAAGGCAATATGCTGATGCAATTGAGTGGTGTATTCATTATAAAATTTATGGATAAGTTTTATCGCATTTGCAGTTTCACCACTACTTGACTCTACTAATTCGTTAATTAGAGAGTTTATTTCTGGAATTTTTACGTTTAGATAATAATCGTGAGTTTTGTATAAGTAATCAACTATTAAATTCAGAGGATATGTTTTTAATTTCTGTTTAGGGAAGAAATCAGGATCGTTGAAAGAGTTTATTATATCAAGAAAGAAATCGGTATTAATATTATATATTTTACAAACACTATCTACAGACTTTTCGCCAAAACCTAGTTGTATCCCAAATCTATTTATTACCGATAATAAATGATGATTTTGTATAATTATATCGGCCATCTTTATATTTGCTGTTATATTCATTCTTTCTAATTATTTATTATAAAACGCAAAGATAGTAATTTATAATCATTCTAAATAAGAATATTTGATAAAAAAAACGTCCTAAGTTTTTATTAGGACGCTTTCGTTATTTGTCTTTATATCGTAATGTCTATTTTAAAATAGTGAACAGTAAATGGTAATCAGTATTCTGTAATTAACAGTCAATATTAATTTTACAGATTACAGATTACGAAACTACAGATCACAGATTTCAATTTATATCAAAGATTTAGTTTCTGTCGATAGAGTTAAGCTCAGTATAAGCCAACTCCAATCTGCTAATCATCGATACTTGACCTTCACGCAACCATTTTCTTGGGTCATAAAACTTTTTATTAGGTATATCATCACCTTTAGGATTTCCAATTTGACCTTGTAAATAGCCGTGGTTTTTAGCTTCATACTCTCTAACACCATTCCATGTAGCCCACTGAGTGTCAGTGTCAATATTCATTTTTATAACACCATAGCTAATTGCTTCTTCAATATCCTTTGGCTCAGATCCCGAACCACCATGGAAAACAAAGTTTACTGGCTTATCGCTTTCTGTATTAAATTTTTCTTTAATATATTTCTGTGAGTTATCAAGAATTTTTGGAGTTAAAGAAACATTACCTGGTTTATAAACACCATGTACATTTCCGAAAGAAGCCGCAATAGTAAATAAATCACTTACTTCTAATAATTGTTCATAAGCATAAGCTACATCCTCAGGTTGAGTATATAATAATGAGTTGTCTATACTTGTATTGTCAACGCCATCTTCTTCACCGCCAGTAACACCAAGCTCAATCTCTACAAGCATTCCAATTTTACTCATACGTTCCAGGTATGATTTACTTATTGCGATGTTTTCTTCCAAAGGTTCTTCAGAAAGGTCAAGCATATGTGAGCTAAATAGTGGCTTGCCATAAGCTTCATAAAAATCTTCACCAGCTTCAATCAAACCATCAATCCAAGGAAGTAGTTTCTTGGCAGCGTGGTCAGTATGAATAATAACTGCTACGCCATATAATTCTGCCATTTGGTGCACGTGCATAGCTCCAGAAATAGCTCCTGCAATTCCTGATTGTTCATCTTCGTTGGATAAACCTTTTCCTGCGTAGAATTGAGCACCACCATTCGAAAATTGAATAATAATAGGACTATTTACTTTTGCGGCAACTTCTAATGCTGCATTTACAGATTCTGTTCCTACAACATTTACTGCTGGAATAGCAAATTTATTCTCTTTTGCAATACGAAATAGCTCTTGTAGATCTTTTCCATAAACAAATCCTGGGGCAATTTTATCAAATATTTTTTCTGACATAATAGTATATACTTATAATTGGTTATTTATAAATTTTATTAAGCAAAAATACTACTAATTTGTATCATTTGACTGATTATTTTATATTTTACTATTTCAAACAAGTCTATATGTAATTCAATTTGATCTGTTTTTTTTATAAATAAGATTATTGTTCAAATATTAAGCAACCCTATATTCAAACAAAAAACATTATAATCTAGTAAGCCAACGTGCAAAGAATACATCGTAGACATAATAGGTGGTGTCTTTTTTGAATATCATTTGTTTTTGTAATAGCGACTTTACGCTGCGGCGGATGGTGCTTGCGTTGCTTAGGTTGTAATTGCGGATAAAATCGCCAGAGGTAACACGGGCAAAACCACCTTCTTTGGCCAAAGCTATTAGCAGTTTCCATTGTTGGGTGCTAAGCATATCTTTATAAGTGCTGTAATAGGCTTCGTTTTCTTGCAGTATTTCCAAATAAAGAAGCTTTATATCGTTCAGGTTTATTTTCTTCTTTTTGCTAGCAAATGCTCTATTGCACAAAAATTGAACATAATAAGTATGTGTTCTTGTTTCATCTAATATAAAATCTACGGCTTCCTTATCTATTTGTCTTTTATTAGATTGGAAATGATGATTTATAAACTCACTATACTTTTCGTAAGGAATATGACTTAGGTGCATCAACT
>QMPB01000013.1 GCA_003648395.1 Bacteroidota bacterium | reverse complement strand
CCAACAACTGTTACTTTTTTCATATGTAGATATGTTTATTTGTTTATTTGTTTATTTGTTTATTTGTTTATCTGATATTCCATCAAATAAACATTAAACAAAAAAAACGGTTTTTAAATGTATTTATTTTATTTATGAACAAAAGTCCCGACAAAATATATCGGGACTTTCGAATTCATGAATTTAATATTTTATTTGTTTACTCCTGCTATATCTTCTAGCATATCAGTAGTTAATGACTTAGGCCTCTCTAAAGAATAACCTAATGCACGATCCCAAACTAAGTTAGAAAGAACACCTACAGAACGTCCAATAGCGAATAATACAGTATAGAAATCGTATTCAGTAATTCCGTAGAACCATTGTACAACACCTGATTGAGCATCAACATTTGGCCAAGGATTCTTAGCTTTACCATGCTCTCTTAAGATATCTGGCACTACTTCATATAATTTAGAAACTAAACCAAACAATTTATCATCTGGTAAATATTTAAGACAGAATTCTCTTTGGATAGCATATCTTGGGTCAGTTTTACGAAGTACAGCATGACCATAACCAGGAATTACTTGTCCACTATTTAATGTATCCCAAACATATTTTTTCATTTCATCAGTAGAAGGAACTTTTCCTCCCATTTGCTCATTAAGACCTTGTAACCAACGTAATACTTCTTGGTTAGCTAATCCGTGAAGAGGACCTGCAAGACCATTAATCATTGCAGAAGTTGCATAATAAACATCAGAAAGAGCAGAAGCTACTAAGTGACCAGTATGCGCACTTACGTTTCCACTTTCGTGGTCTGCATGAATAATGAAATACATACGAGCAACATCATCATAAGGCTTTTCTTTACCCATCATATAAGCAAAGTTAGCACCTAAGTCTAGACTTGAATCTGGATAACGATGTCCTTCATTTGCATTATATAGTTTGTTGTAAATATAAGCTCCAATTAGAGGCATTTTAGCCATTAGGTTAGTTGCATCTTCATAAGTTGAATCCCAATAATCCATTTTGCTAGTACCTGCTTGGTAAGCAATATTAAAACGAGATTCACGCTGAAGTACCATTACTGCAGCAGAAAGAATTGCCATTGGGTGACTTTCACTTGGAAAAGCATCAATTACATCCCAAACATAGCGAGGAATAGTTCTACGATTAGCGAAATCTGTTAATACATCTTTAATTTCTTCTTCGTTAGGAATCTCACCTGTTAATAGTAAGTAATATAAACCTTCAACATAAGGCATTTCAGCACCTGGTGCTTTTGGTAATTTCTCGAATACTTCTGGCAAAGTATAACCACGATATCTAATTCCTTCCATTGGATCTAGATAAGAAATGTCTGTTACTAAACTCTTAACGCCACGCATACCACCTATTGCTTGTGCTACCGTAACCTCGCCAATAACTTTATCACCAAACTCCTTTAACAAGCGAGTTGTTCTTGGGCGATGTTCTTGAATTTTTTCGTACAATTTTCTTTTAAGTACACTCATAGTATAAAATTTTATGTGTTTATATATTTATTAGGGATAAACTAATAATGATTTTCCAATATGTCAATGTAACAATACTCAAACTTTTTTTGTTTGATTTTGATCACCGAGAGTAAGATTACTGATATCAATTTTTAGTTTTCTTTTCTCTCAAAAATCTTGTTGCTTTTTGAGACCACTAAGGTAATAAAACTAATCTCTAAATATATTATGCAAGCGTTATAAATCTTATATTAAAAAATGATATATATTTGTTTGCGATAAATACGATATCAAAACGTAAACTGATTTAAAGATTTTATTTTATTATTTAGCTATTTACTAACTTGCACAATAAGTGTTAAATACGAGTTGACATCAATCGAAACTCACCAAGTTAAAAAAGTATACTTTCCTTTTTTTACTATTTTTTCCTATTAATACTTGATAACCCGAAACTATAAAGAACTTATCGTACCATGCTTGTATGTTACCCAATTCTTCAGATATTACATTCTCTTGATATACTGTTTCTATTTTTTCTTCAGTTTTCTTAAAAACCACCTCATTACCTTTTACACTTTTACTAACGATATGTGCATCATAATAATATGCAATAACGATACTACTATCTAGTTCTGGAAATGTTAGTATATTTTCTTGAAGGGAATAGCTTCTAATATTACTTATATGCATATAATTATCCCAAAGCAGCTCCCCTATTTCACTAAATGCAACAACAATACAATTTGATGTTTTATAACCATCAAAAACTTGAGTTTGATACATATACCCTCTGGAATCAAAATTAGTTTCATAATGATACTCTGGATAATATGACTCTGCTACCATAACATAGTTATCTCCTTGTTTAAAGTACTTTTCATGTATTAATAATTTAAACGCAAGGTTAGCATCTTTACCATTACTTTGTTTTTGTTTTGCTTTCATTGCAGTACGATAATCCAAAGTTGAGAATACATTTCTAAACTCAGAAAACTTATTTATTTTAAAGAATACAAACTTTTTTTTACTTATTTTTCCAAAATAAGTCCCTTCTGCAGGAATATTCGCTTTTGACATTTGCCGAGAATAATGTGTGTTGTATGTACCCATAAAAAGTAAATCCTTGGAGTTTGTCTCTATTAATCTCCCATCAATAATGTTAATATTCTCAGGTACTGTAATTTTTGTTTTTGAAAAAGAACTTCCTTCTTCTATATATTCAAAGTAGAATAAGCCTTTATTTGGATCTTTTCTCCCATTAATAATAATAACTACTCTATTGTTTTTTTTATCTGATTTAGAATCAATAATCTGAGAATGTTCTGGAATAATTGCAGTTAATAATTGAATTCCATTAGGTAGCTTCAAATTTTCTACTTGCGATTTAATATCTATTAAATTATCTCCAATAATAAACAGCTTATTATTTAACACCTCAATTCTATCGAGCCTAGCCTTTCTACTACCTTTAATATATATATGCCTCATAAACATTGTCTTAAGGTTTAGCCTATAAAGCATCATACTTGAGTTGTCTCCATCTGGCTCAGCAAAACACAGCCAAACTACAGTATCGCCAAGAAGTTTATGGTCAAAAAGCTCAAAATCACGTGGCAAGAATAAATCTTTATTCCCGATCTTTTTCATTTGTTTATTGAAAACCTCTAATATCCAATGTTCTCCTTTTGGTGCTCTTTTATGCAAATGCTCCAAAATTAAAAGATGTTTACTCTCTATGGGTAAGCTATATATATCTTCTATTCTACTACTTTCAACTTCTATTCTAAGTGGATTATTATTCTGAGAGAAAGCTGACAGATCATAACTTATAAAAAACAGAATAATAAGAATATACCGTAACATAATATTTGTAATAATTTTAGAATTCAAAACTACTGAAAAAAATGAAAAGAATTGAATTAATAACTCTAATTATGAAAGCAAATATTTCATATAAAAGCTAGCAAAAAATAAAATAAATTCGCTTTTTAACAGTTATTTCAAAGCATAAACCATTATTATTTATAATACATTGAAATTAAGACATATACATATTTTAATCATTCTAGGATTAATAGGTGTTTTCACTATTTCATCTTGTTCTACTAAAAAGAACAAATGGAATCGTCGTGTATTTCATAATATTACTGGACATTATAATGCATATTTTAATGGGAATGAAGCTGTAAAGGAAGCTGTAAAGGACATTGCTGCTGCTCATAAAGATGATTATACTGAAATATTAGATGTTTTTCAGTTGGGCACTACTGAATCGGCTTTATCCTCTGCGCCTAAACTTGACAGAGGTATTAAAAAAGCGTCTATTGTTATACATAAGCATAGCATGTATTTCAAGAAAAAAGAAGAAGTTAAATGGGTATATTACAGCTATTTGATGATGGGTAAAGCTAAATTCTTTAAGCATGATTATGGTGCAGCAAAAATGATTTTTCAGTATATTACAACTAAATACCCCAAAGAAAATGTTAAAGAAGACGCTCTTCTATGGATTGCATTGATTGAAAGTATACAAGAAAACTATAATAAATCTATCTCTTTACTTGATGGAATAAAAGGGAAGATCAACAAAGGACAAATTAGTAAAGAGTCCTATATAATGTTACCTAAAATTTATGCTGATGTATATTTGAGACAAAAAAATTATGCCGCAGCCATTCCCTATTTAAGAGAAGCTGTAAATAGAGCAAAGAAAAAGCCAGATATGGCTAGATCACTTTTTATACTTGCTCAAGTTGAGCAGCAACAAAATAAATTAAAGCCTGCTATCCAGCATTATTTGGCTGTATTAAAGAAAAACCCAACTTATATTATGGACTTTAATGCTAGAATGAATATGGCTAGGTGCTACGAAGGTGGAGACTCTAGAGTTGTAATAAAACAGCTTAAAAAAATGCTAAAGAGTATTAAAAATGAAGAATATCAAGATCAAATATACTATGCTCTAGCTGAAATTGCATTAAAAGAAAACGATAAACCCCTTGCAATAAAATACCTAAAATTATCGGTTGCAAAAAGCATTAATAATGAAAAGCAGAAAGCTTTTAGTGCATTAAAGTTGGCGGAAATTTATTTTGACGAAGAGAGATATCTTAACGCTCAATCCTATTATGATAGTACAATGTTGTTCTTACCTAAGGACTATCCTGATTACAGGAAACTCAAATACAGAAAAGATGTATTAACTGAATTAGTAAATAACTTGATTGTTATACAAACTGAGGATAGTCTACAAACATTAGCTAATATGTCGGAAAGGAAAAGAAATTCTACAATTGATAAATATATAAAAGATAAAATTGAACAAGACAATAAAAATACAGAACTAGAAAGAAAGCGTCAAGAGCAATTACGATTTCTAGAAGAAAATCGTCAAACAGAGAAGCAATTGGAAAAAGTTACTCGAAAGGGTGCTCCAAAGTGGTATTTCTATAATACTAATTCCGTAAGCTCTGGATATACAGAATTTACTACAAAATGGGGTAGACGAAAACTTATTGATAATTGGAGACTTAGCGACAAAACAACCTCTGATTTTACAGAAGAAGATACTGAAACAGAAAAAACTGATGTAGACAGTGTAATTACAAAAAATGCCAATGCAAGTAATCCTAAATCAAGGGATTATTATTTGAAAGATGTGCCTCTTACGCCAGCTTTAATGGATTCATCTAATGCTAAAATAGAAGAATCTTTATTTGCAGCAGCAATAATTTACAAAGAAAAACTAAAAAATAAAAAAAAGGCAATAGAAACTTTTGACGAGCTTCTTAGAAGATTCCCAAAGGGAAAATATACTGACCAAGTATATTATAATCTGTACAGAATATATATTAATGAAGGCAATAGAGGTGATGCATCGTTCTACAGGAAAAAATTAATTAAAGAATATCCTGATAGTGAATATACAAAGATATTACTTGACCCAAACTATTTTAAGAAACTACTTGCAGAAGCTAATAAAGTAAAAATACTATATACCGAAACATATCAACTCTATGTAAATAAGCAATATGTAGCAGTCCAAAAAAAATGTGCTAAGGCAAAACTAGACTATCCTGAAAATAAAAAGGAACTTGCTAAGTTTGAAATGCTAAATGCTCTTTGCGTAGGAACTAAGCGTGATACTGCAGCTTTTATTACTGCTCTTAAGATAGTTATTAATGATTATCCAAATAGCGAAGTAAAACCTGTTGCAGAGGATATTATTGCAAGCCTAAATGTTAATAAAGAGAGCACCAAGTCAGAGGGCAACAATGAAAAAGACCAAAATGAAAGTCAAAAAGTAGGCCTTAATGAGCAAAAAGAAACAACAATATTTACTCATAATCCAAGTGAAACACATATGTTTCTGGTATTAGCGGATAAAAGAGTGGTAAAGA
The DNA here is from genome assembly GCA_003648395.1 of Bacteroidota bacterium. Next base: position 14,239 of record QMPB01000013.1, on the reverse strand, counting down.
TAAGTGAAATGAAAAATCGATTATCTGATCATAATAAAAAATATTTTGGAACTGAAAATCTAACAATATCTGCTATTCCTATTAATGAGAATGTATTATTAATTGGAGTAAGCAATTTTAAAGATGAAACTGCTGCAAAAGCTTATTTAAGTACAACTAAGAGAAATAGCCTTTTGTACATTTTATTAAAGAAAAATGGTGGCAATTTCTTTATTATCTCAGAAGGGAATTATACAAGATTATATAGGTCAAAAGATTTGGAAGGCTATAGAAAATTTTATGCTAAGGTTTATCCTAAGGGGTAAGGTGAGGCGCCCATTCTTGACTGATTTAAAAGAAAAGGCTAGGAAAGAGGAAAAGGTGAAAGAATGTTTGGTCTTTCTTAACCTATTAATTGAAGGGAAAATTTATAATAAAATAACATCCAGAAGTATTAATAATTAGTATTTTTGTAGAAATTAAACATCAGAAATTGTGAACGACAGCGTAGTAATAATACCAACATTTAACGAGAAAGAGAATATTGAAGCAATTATCAGAAAGGTTTTTTCATTGAAAAAGGACTTTGATATTTTAGTTGTGGAAGATAATTCCCCAGATGGCACTGCCGCTATTATTAAGCGTGTAATGAAGGAATTCCCTGATAGGCTTTTTATAGAAGAGCGTAAAGGTAAATTAGGATTAGGCACAGCATATATTCATGGTTTTAAATGGGCTATTAACAAAGGTTACGATATTGTTTTTGAGATGGATGCAGATTTTTCTCATAATCCAGAAGATTTAATTCGTCTTTACGAAGCTACTGCCATTAATGGAAATGATGTTGCTATTGGCTCTCGTTATATTACTGGTGTTAATGTTGTAAATTGGCCAATGGGTCGTGTGCTTATGTCATATTATGCATCGGCTTACGTTCGTTTGGTTACTGGCATGTCCATTAGAGATACTACAGCAGGTTTTATGTGCTATAAAACTGAAGTATTAAAAAATATTGGTTTAGATAAAATCAAATTTGTTGGATATGCTTTCCAAATTGAAATGAAGTTTACCGCTTTCAAGATGGGATACAAAGTTACTGAAGTTCCTATTATATTTACTGACAGAACTTTAGGAGAAAGCAAAATGAGCGGTTCTATTTTTAAAGAAGCAGTATTTGGTGTTCTTAAACTTCGGTTTAAAAAGATTCCAAAGCGTCCGACAAATTAATTAACCTTATGGATCCAACGGAAAAAGGATGGATAGCAAAGTTTATTGAGAAACGATGTGATAATTTTGAATTTCAAGTGAATGATAAATTATCATTCGAAGAAGAACTGTATAAGCATCTTCAAGCAACAGGGGTACTCTATGGACATCCCATTAAACTTCCTTATAACTTTATTGAAACTGATGAATTCCCAATCAAAGAACGACTTGAGGTAATATTTGCTGAAAGTTTATTCTCTACAGGTTTATTGTATAATTCATATTATAATCCTACCTATGAGAATATTGAAAATATTATAGATGAGCTAAATATTTTCTATTTAAAGTTATATCCTAAAATTGATAAAACAAAACTCTTTGAAGCTAAGCCAAAGACTAAATTTGAGAAATTAGAGAAAATACTTCAAAACAGGGTTCAAGTAAAAAAAGAATGGAATACTAACTTTTGGAGAGGATTCTTTCAGAATATTCTTTTATTTACTGATATTATTATTTACATCAAGTATTTAGAATCTGATAAAAGTCTGAGTTCCGAAGATTTGCAAAATCTAAATAAAGACTTGCAATGGAATATAATTTACCTATTATCAATCACTATACACATAACACAGTCAGAATCAGACGATAATATTAATTATTATCAATATTTTGTTGACTCTACGAGCTTTTCAAAGGAAGAAAAGGAAAAAGCTGTAGCCGTTATTCAGGATAATAACATCAATAAGGTTTACGAATTTCTTGATAAATCGAATTGGTTAACTAATAAATACTTCCTTGAATTAGCTCTTTTAAGTATTTGGGCAGATCATAAAGTTAAACTTTCTGAGAAAGTATTCATTGAAAAACTATCCTCTAATTTGAATCTTGAACATCTTGATGTTGTTGCAAGTACATTAGCTATAGAAGCTTTTGTGCTGAATAATTGGACTAAGATTCATTATTTGCAAACAAAACAAAACTATTTGGTGTTGAGTAAACGCTTAACTCAACGTATGACATTACTTAGCCGTAAATATATAAATGAAATTAAGCAAGAAATAGAAGAGAATAAAGAATTGATTCAGCTACTAAATACTTCTCAGAAACGACCTCTAAGCATAGAAGAAAAGAATACTGTAAGACAACAACTAGTTGATGTGCTCAAGACTATACCTACATTTATTATTCTTGCACTTCCTGGGGCATTCCTTACAGTTCCTATACTTATGAAAATTCTTCCTAAAGAAGCACTTCCTTCTAGCTTTGACCCAAACAAATTAAGCCCAATTATTACCGCAAAAGGCAAAAATAGAATTATTGAAGGTTAGTGATTATAGTTATTTTCTACAACTCTGACAATAATTACTCTTCAAATATGGATCTTCAAGAAGTTGAAATGAAATTCCTCCATTATTTAATGAATTAAACATTTTACAAAAACGATCGCTATTAATATCAATGGCATTAAGTAGTATTTGCTTATAAGATGCTTGTTCAGTTATAGAAGGGTCAATAATAGTATTATTTATATAATAAAATAGTAAATCTTCATCAACGTCGATTCGAGTAATATAAGGCTCAATAAGGTCAATTGCCCATTCATATTTAGCATAAGAAACAAAATACTCTGCTAAGCTTAGCAGATCTTTAGAACTAGGGTGAGTTGACCGATACCTATCTTTTATTATTTTTAAATGTTTATTCTTATTATCATAATCTCCTTTATCCATGAATATTTCAGTTAGAATAATATTGTAATTAATCATCATTCTATTTATTAAAACAGAAGAAATACCCATTGGTCCTAGAGCAAGAATTTCCTTTTTAAAATTTGTATAATTAATCTGCTTATTATTACTTAACCAAAGCTGAAATCTAAAAACAATATAATTATAAGCTATTTCCTTGCTATTGGGATCCATTACTTTAAGCTGCTTTATTCTATTATAAGTTTCATCAAAATTACTCTCCGCAAGAAAATATTGATATACAGCATTATTATTTAACAATCTACCAAATTCTATCTGTTCGGGTATTTCCAATTTCGATAAAAAATCGTGAGGTAATTTATTAATGAGTATTCTAGAGAATGAGTATTTTTGAATACCACTTGCCCTATCAATATCTTTTTTAATAATAGCATCATCAAATTCGTTAACAATCTCTTCTGCCGTAGCATTATTAATATCATAACGCTTTTCAAAATCTATTTCAACAACCCCTTTTCTATGTTTACTCAATATTGGCTCAAGTTCTAGCGCAAATGCTTTATCCTCAAGCAATTTCTTTATTTCCTGCTTAGTTTTATTTGTTAAATATTCGTACTTTGTGCCAATAATTGCTTCATAAAACTCCATCCAATTTTCAGAAGTTGTAATATCTTCGGATATTGATTCATTTTGGAACGATTGTAAAGCTTTTACAATACTTTCTGCTCTGCCTTTTTGAAGTCTTAAATTATATTTTTTACTACCCTCTATAGAAGCATATGCTCTAATAGATATGCTCTTAACCACAAAATCCGTCAAATTAAGAGAATCATATAAGGGTTTAATATCTGATGAAGAGTATTGTATTTTGCTTTTCTTGAATGGAACTGTTAACTTAAATTTTCGACTATATGTCCTCATTTTTTCCATGTCGTCAAGAGTATCAGCCTTGGCTTCATAAATCACAGTATCGGCATAAAGCCCCATATCAAGCAGCCCCCACTGGTAGCTTTCTACATTTACAAATGCGTTGTAATGACATAAGTTATTTCCACTCAGAAATAAGGCATTAACCTCCACCTCTTCTCTTTTATAATTAGAGGGTAAAGTTCCAATATTTACGACAAGTCCTCGCTTCCCATCTGGCATGCTACTGTTTAATAACTCAGACTTATATTTAGGTTTTAAGAGCTTTCCTTTTGAAACGCTTAATCTAGAATAATCTTTATCAGAACTGCAATCAAAATCTGATTTCACAACAATATCAGCAGCTATACCATCTGTTGAATTTTCAATTAATCCCCAAAACCATTGAGCGTCATTAATGACAAATACTATGCTATTATCATCCTCTATATCTACCGACATCATTACCTCTGCTGGCTTTGAATCTAATGACATTAAGCAATATCCACATGCTTTATAATACTCTTTTCCATCGGGAATAATAATTCCATGATTATTTTGGGAAATAGAATAGTTAGAGATAATAAGAAATAGAATAATAATTTTTATCTTCATAATAAAGAAATATTAATTGAGCTATTTTAATATTGAAGAAAAATTAGCATTTTAGAAAGCAAGAAAACTATTGATTCGTCTTCTTTTTTCTTACTCTTTCATTCCTCTTTTTCTTCTTAACAGAAAACCCAAATTTACCAATTTTATCACCAAGTTCATAATAAAATCCATGAGAATACGCAATTAGCTTTGCTTTCTGCATATCGAAAGTGCCTGTTTCCTCATCTATGAACTCCTCATCAGCATGAATTTTAACAACCTCAGCAATAAACATATCATGTGAGCCCAATGGAATGATCTGCTTAACTTTACATTCAATATTAATTGGTGACTCTTTTACCATTGGACATTTTACAATTGAAGCTGGAATTGGATGCAGGTTCATTTCTTTAAACTTATTTACATCCTTACCTGATTTTACACCACACCAATCTGTGGCAAAGGCCATATCTTTAGTTGTAAGGTTAAGTACAAATTCCATATCACTCTTAATAATATCATAAGAATGACGTTCAGGACGTATGGAGATATACAACATTGGAGGATTAGTATTAATAGTACCAGTCCAAGATATAGTTATTAGATTCTGAATATCAGCTTGCGAACCACAACTAATCAAAGCTGCAGGAAGGGGATAAACTAGGGTTCCAGATTTCCATTCAACCTTTGACATTAGCTAGCTTGAATAATTACATAAATTAGATATGAAAGATATCCACCAAGAAAAACAATTCCCAAGAATCTATTAACTCTCCATTTGGTAATTAAGAACATAACTAACATACCAATAACAGAAGCTAAAAGTACAAGAATATGAGATGTAATATTACTTCCTTGTACATTAAGATTGACGCCTCTAGAAAGAATAAGTACTATCCAAGGAAGTCCAAGTCCAATAAGTATATCAAAAATATTAGAGCCCAATGCATTACTAATTGCCATACCTCCACGACCTTGCTTCGCAACAATTATTGAAGAAATCATATCAGGAATAGAAGTACCGAAGGCTAATACTGTAAGAGCTATTACATATTTAGGTATGCCCATTGCTTCACTAATTACTACAGCACTTTCAACAAGTACCCAACTTAATAAAGCAATTAGAAAAATACTAATGAAGAAATTAAAAATATAATGCTTCTCAGAAGCAAATAATTTATTTAATAGAAAATCAATAACTTTCAAATATTTCTTCCAACTAGGGTCATCTTCTTCCTCTTCTTCTATCTCTACTCTTTCATACGGGAATATCTTTTTCCAATTAAGTACTGCTATTACGTATAGAATATACAAGCCTACAAATGCAAAAACATGAAAAATAGTGATTATTCCAGACTGAAATGTCCAATAAAGCATGCCAATAGAAACAGTATAGAAAAGCATATCACGAAACATTGGCTGCCATGCGATTTGCGAATTACGAACAAAAGCAACAGCACCAATAATAACTAATAAGTTAAATAAAGCAGAGCCCACGATAGTCCCAACACCAATTTCAAAGTTATCGCCTCCATAAAGAATGGCAATTATAGAAATAAATAGTTCAGGAGCACTAGAACCGGCAGCCATTAGTGTAGCACCTGCTGCATCATCCGACATCTTTGTTTTATGCGAAATAGTATCCAAAGAAGGAATAAAGAAATTCTCTGTAACCTCATTCAGTAGATAGAATGAAAGCAATAATGCAACTACAGCTCCTGTAATTAAAAGAATCATTTATTAATTTAGATTAATAATCAAAATATTTCATTTAGTATTTTTACAAATTAACGTTATTATAATTTGGTAATTATACCCAAATAATAATTTAACCTCCGAGAGTAAAAATAACAGATGTAAAATTAAATAAAAAAGTTTAAAAAATTAAACTTTTTATTTTAGAAATAATTCCACTGGTATCATATCCACATATAGCATGGAGTTCAGATGGTTTTCCGTGCTCAATAAATACATCTGGAATACCTAAAAGATGTACTTCTGCAGAGTAATTGTGTTCATTTTTGAACTCAGTAAGAAGACTTCCTAAACCTCCTATGATAGTTCCATCTTCAACACTGATAATATATTTATGTTTCGAAAACACTTCGTGAAGCATATCTTCATCATAAGGTTTTAAGAACCTCATATCATAAACACTAATATTAGCTTCTGATTTTAACTTCTCGGCAGCTTCTATGGCAAAATTACTAACATGACCAATACTTGCTATTGCAATTTCTTTACCTTCAATGAGTTTATTTCCTTTTCCAATTTCTATTTCTTGAAACTCATTTTTCCAATTAATATTATTTCCACGACCTCGAGGATAGCGAATAGAAACAGCTCCAAGTCTTCGTTTCTGGCAAGTATAAATCATATTACGAAGCTCCATTTCATTCATGGGAGCCATAATTGTCATATTTGGAACAAGTCGAAGATATGCTAAATCAAAACTTCCATGATGCGTAGGTCCATCTTCACCTACTAGACCACCTCTATCAATACAGAATACAACATTAAGCTCTTGTAAAGCTACATCATGAATAATCTGATCGTAAGCTCGTTGTAAGAAAGTACTATATATATTACAGAATGGAATTAAACCTTGTACTGCCATGCCTGCACTAAAAGTAACGGCATGCTGTTCTGCAATACCAACATCAAAAACTCGTTCTGGAAGTTCTTTCTGCATTATAGTTAGTGAGCTACCACTTAACATAGCAGGAGTAACAGCAACAATATCTTTATTCTTTTTAGCTAATTCTAAAATAGTATTGCCAAAAACATCTTGGTATTTAGGAGGTAGATGCGAAGTGTCAATTTTCTCTATTTCACCAGTATTCTTATTAAATTTTCCTGGTGCATGAAAAGTTGTTTGATTTTTTTCTGCTTGTTCAAAACCTTTACCTTTCTTTGAAACTACATGTAATAACTTAGGTCCTGGAATCTCTTTTAAGAGCTTTAAAATACGAACTAATCTATCAACATCATAACCATCAATTGGCCCAAAATAACGCATATTTAAGGATTCCATCAAGTCAGAGCGCTTTAAGAATGTATCCTTAACAGCTTGCCCAATTCTTTGGATAATCTTTCTTGGAGTTGGACCTTTTGTTCCTAATGCCCCTAGTGCATCCCAGGTTTTATCTTTAAACCTATTATAAGCTTTAGAAGTAGTAACATCAAGTAGAAATTCTTTTAGAGAACCAACACCTTTATCTATTGATATACCATTGTCGTTAAGTATTACCAATACATTAGATTTTACAACACCAGCATTATTTAAAGCCTCAAAAGCTTCTCCACCAGTAAGAGCGCCATCGCCAATAATAGCAATATGATGACGGTCATTTTCTCCAAGTAATCTAGAAGCAACAGACATGCCTAAAGCAGCAGATATTGATGTGGAGGCGTGACCAACTCCAAAAGCATCGAATTCACTTTCATTAATTTTAGGAAATCCACTTATACCCCCAAGTGTTCTATTTGTATGAAATTGGGATTTTCTGCCAGTTAGAATTTTATGACCATAAGCTTGATGACCTACGTCCCACACAATTTTGTCGTAAGGAGTATTATAGATATAGTGCAAAGCAACTGTAAGTTCTACCACTCCTAAACTAGCACCAAAATGACCTGGATTATCACAAAGATTATCAATAATAAATTTTCTAATATCAGCACACACAAAAGACAAATCCTCCCTTTTTACTCCTTTAAGATCTTTAGGATTATCTATTTTGTCTAGATATTGATATTTTATTATTTCCTTAGTGTCCATATATGCTATTAATAAATCTAAATTCTAATTTAAGAATGAATGCAAATTTAATTTAATATATGTTTCCAAATATCATTTCCAATAACAAAAACCATTAAACCAAGAAGTAGTACCATTCCAACCATTTGAGCCTTCTCCATGAATTTATCAGACAATTTACGTCTAGTAATTGCTTCAAAAGTCAAGAAAACTACATGACCACCATCTAAAGCAGGAATAGGAAGTAGATTCATAAAAGCAAGTATAAGAGAAATCATTGCAGTTAAAAACCAGAAACGATGCCATTTCCACTCACTACCATAAATTGTAGCAATACCAATTGGTCCTTGAAGAGAATCTGTTGCTTTTTCTTTTCCACTGAATATCTTACCAAAACCTTTTGCATTAGCTTCAAGTACAGAAATACCATCATTCCACCCATATTTTAGTCCATCAGCTAGTGAATAGTCTTTGTACTTATATGGCGGAATATTAGTAAATACTCCAACAAGTCCAGCACTATCTACATTAACATTAAGGTTTAATGTATCATTTGCTCTTAGTAATTTAAATGCTACTGTTTCACCACCATTATTAACTACTGAATTTCTAAAATCTCCGAAGCTATTTATCTCAACACTATCGACGAATAAAATTTTATCACCAGAAAGCACTCCTGCTTTATCGGCAGGCCCATCAGCTAAAACACTATCAATACTAAAAGCATAATTATCGGCACGAATAAATAAAGGTCTAGATTTAGTATAGTTCTTATAGAAATCATCAGGAATAATAATTTCCACTTCTTCTCCATTGCGAAGTACAGTAACTGTAGCTCCCATTAAGTTGCTTTGAGAAGTGATATCACTAAAACGATCAAGTTTTTCTCCGTTTACAGAAACTAATTTATCACCAGTTTCAAAGCCGATTTTTTTACCTAAATCGTAAGCATATATTCCAGTATTAATTGACTCAACTGGAAGGTATTCTTTTTCATATTTGAGTGTAACAAAGGTCATTAGAGCAATTCCAAGAATAAAATTCATTACTACTCCACCCAGCATAACAATAAGACGTTGCCAAGCTGGTTTTGAACGAAATTCATAGTCTTTTGGGGGTAATTTCATTGCTTCTTTATCCATTGACTCGTCTATCATTCCTGATATTTTAACATATCCACCAAGAGGAAGCCAACCAATACCATATTCAGTATCTCCTTTTTTAAATTTAAAAAGCTTAATGCCCCAAGCATCAAAGAATAGAAAGAATTTTTCTACTCTAATTCCAAAAGCTCTAGCCGCTATGAAGTGCCCGAACTCGTGAATTGTAACTATTATCGATAGAGCCAAAATTAATTGACCCGCCATTATTAATCCATCCATAAAAATATTTCCTTATTTGATTAAAGCTGTAAAATACTGTCTTGTTTCCTTATCGCTCATTATTAACTCATTGTAGTTAGGGTGATTAATGAACTGAATATTATCCATGCAATTTTCAATTAGTTCTGGCATTTGTACAAAACTAATATCTTCTTTTAAAAAGGCATTTACAGCCATTTCATTTGCAGCATTGAGAATTCCTGGCATATTGCCCCCTTTTTCCAGTGCTTGATAAGCGAGTGCAAGATTACGAAAATTTTGCATATCAGCGGATTCAAATGTTAATTTAGAATAGAGACTAAAATCAAGACGAGGAAAATCGTTTTTCAAGCGATTAGGATATGATAGTGCATATTGAATTGGGAGCTTCATATCTGGTAAACCCATCTGAGCTTTTATGCTTCCATCAGTAAACTGTACCATAGAATGAACTATGGATTGAGGGTGAACAACTATTTCTATTTTATCAGCAGGAAGTGAGAATAACCAATGAGCTTCAATTACCTCTAACCCTTTATTCATCATACTTGCAGAGTCAATTGTAATTTTATTACCCATTTCCCAGTTGGGGTGTTTAAGAGCATCTTTAAGTGTAACCGTTTTTAAGAAATCAATATCCTTTCCTCTAAAAGGACCTCCTGAGGCAGTAAGAATAATCTTCTCAACAGGATTGTGAAATTCACCAACTAAGCACTGAAAAATAGCTGAATGCTCAGAATCAATTGGGTATAAATTAACACCTTTTTCTTTTGCTTTCTTAGTAACTAATTCTCCAGCAACTACAAAAGTCTCCTTATTTGCAATGGCAATTTGTTTTTCGTGCTCTATTGCATTTAAAGTAGGAGCTAATGCTGCAAACCCAACTATTGCCATAAGAACCATATCAATGCTTTCCATTTCTACTACCTGATTTATGGCCTTAGTACCTGCATAAACGTGTATATCAAGAGATTCAAGAGCATCTCTCAATTTAGTATAAAGACTCTCATTCTCTATTACTACAACATTCGGGTTAAACTTAATAGCTTGTTGAATAAGTAAATCAACATTATTTCCAGCTGTAAGAACTTCTACAACAAAATAATTGGGATGACTTTCAACAACCTCAAGGGCTTGAACACCAATAGAGCCTGTTGAACCTAATACTGCAATATGTTTTTTGGGGTTTTCCTCTGGAGAAAAATTATTCATAATATGGTTTTCTAATCAAAATTAATAAAGTCAACAGGATTAGTTGGGTTACGATAATACCAAAGCTCAAAATGAAGATGGGGACCAGATGTGTATTTTCCTGTATTGCCAATTATAGCAATAGCATCTCCAGCTTTTACCCTATCTCCTTCAGCCCTTATTAGCGAGGAATTGTGTTTATAGACACTAATTAAATTGTCACCATGTTGTAATGCAATTACATATCCATTTTCGTAAGTCCACCCTGAAAATAGTACAGTACCATCAAGTGTCGATTTTATTGGAGTATTCTTTTTACCAAGAATATCTACTCCAAAATGGCCTTTCTTACTATCAAAACCATTAATTACAGTTCCGTGTATTGGAGTAAAGAACACAAATCTACTTATTCCTGAACTTTTATGATGATCTTTATAATAAACTAAATCATAGTCTGTTTCTTTTTCCCATTCTTTTCTGAGTATGGAGTCTTGATAAGACCTAGAGTCAGGTATGTTTTTATAATCAATATCTTTTTTTATGCTAACCATTATAGTATCTTTTTTCCCAAGATCTTCCCCTTGAAGAATTCTATGTTTAAAATTAGCAAGATACAAATCTCGTTGCCTTATTTCTAATTCCAAAGAATCTATTCTAAACTGATTGATATACACTTGCTTAACTTTCTCCACACTCGCGTAACCAGGTATATACTCTTTAAGTGGAGTTACATAAATCATAAAGATTGTAAGAGCAATAGAAAATATTGAAAATAAAACATAAAGCATCAGTATATTCATGCGTGACAATCTAAAAGTCATATGCTCCTCGAAAGTCATTTCATTCATGACTACTAGCTTATATTTATAATTCCAATTTTGGAAAATTCGCTTTATTAAACCTCGTTTTTTGTTCTCTTTTGTCATTAACTATTCTAATTTGCCGCAAAGATAGTAAAAGGGATAATGTATAATATTTATTTCTACTCAACTCTTAGCGTTTAGGCTTATACTTAGATTTCTTAAGAATCATTTGAGCGTTTGATTCTGTCATTAATTCTGCTAGTGAAGACTCTGTTTGAGCCATATATTTGTTTACTATTCTCCAACCTAAAAATTGCCCAAGTCGTGCAGGAGCTTCTGTTGACAGAATGCTAGTAAAAGGAGCATCGTTCATAAACTTCTTTTGAAATGATATGTCTGTGCTAAATAGAAACTGATTTTCAACCATAAACGACCACAGCCTTGCTTCGTTCTTATTGCACCAATCAATTTGGGTTTTACTATACTTTAACAATAGTGTATCAGATAGTTCTGGCATAGTTGCTTGAATAAAGAAAAGTCGTTTTCCCTCGTATATCATTTGGTTTATCAGCTGAGATGATTTGTCTTTCAATGGCATCATTCCTGTTGCAAGTTCACTCATTATATTTGGTACAATTTCTTGCTCAATAAGCCATTTGCTTTTATACTTTGGGAATCCGCTCATAGCATAAACTTTGCTATGAGATCCTAAATACAAATCCATTCCAACAACAATATTACTATCTATAACTTTTATTGGGCTATTAATATCCAAACCCGAAATATAAGTATAGTAACTAAACTCTTTTGGTAAATCAAAATAATAATGATAGTAATGAATAGCATTTGATAGCTCAGATTCTATATTTTTTAAACTAGGATACTTTTCCTTAACCATATTATTTAGTTCAATCATATATGGGTCAGCGAAGAATGACTTTAAGCTTAAAAGAGCAAGAGTATCTTCAGTATTTTCTGATAAAAATAGCGGAAACTGATTTTTCAATTTTGGAACTTGGTAAATAAATGAGTCCTTATTTATTGAAAATAAAGTATTAGCGTAGGTTCTAAAATTAACCTCCTGTTTTTGAATCTTACTTAAATCTTTTTTAAGATTAGGTTCATCGCTATTGCAAGATGTTGCTAATAGAATTATTAGAACAAATAGAAGTAGAATATTTATTTTCATGAATTATATTTTCATACAGTAACTACAATTCAGCAATTATAGAATTAATTTTAGCCAAAACATTAGGTAAAGCATCAGTATTCTTTCCACCAGCAGTAGCAAGATTTGCCTGGCCACCACCACCACCTTGGATTTCTTTGGCAAGCTCTCGAACAATATTTCCAGCATTTAATCCCTTACTTTCAATTAAGTCTTTAGAAACAGCAACACAAATATTTGGTTTACCATTATTAATGGCTGTAAAAACCACAACTGAATTCTCTTTATCGTTAATAATTTGATAAGCTATTTTTTTCAAATCATTAACTTCCATATTTTCCTGTGATGCCAAAAGGTTTATTCCATTAACCTCTTTAATTTTACTAACAATTTCTTGCTTTTGTTGTTTTATGGCAATTTCATTGAGTTGTTCAATCTTCTTTTGGTATTCTTTATTTTGAGTTTGAAGATTTTCCACTGCTTTAACGAGGTCTTTTTGGTTTTTCAATATAGTTTTTAATTCGCTAACAACAGCTCTTTGGTCGGCAAGATATTCTTCAGCAACATCAGCAGTAATAGCCTCAATTCTACGTATACCAGCAGCAATAGAAGTTTCTTGTTTAATTACAAACATACCGATATCACCAGTAGCTCCGACATGAGTTCCACCACAAAGTTCAACCGAATCATCGAATCTTACAACTCGCACTTTATCGCCATATTTCTCTCCAAAGAGAGCCATTGCACCCATTTCTACTGCTTCGTCCATGCTCATATCATAGAATAGATCACAAATTGCATTACTTCTAATCTTAGCATTTACAAGTCTTTCTACCTCTTTTACTTCTTCATCTGAGAGTTTATTAAAGTGAGAAAAGTCAAACCTAAGTCCGTTTTCATTAACAAGGGAGCCTTTTTGTTCCACATGCTTACCTAATACTTTACGTAATGCCCAATGAAGCAAATGAGTAGCAGAGTGATTATTGCAAATACTAGTTCTTCTACTTTCATTTACAACAGCAATATGAGATTCGTTAATATTTTTTGGGAGCTCTTTTGTATAATGAACAATCAAATTATTTTCTTTTTGTGTATCAACTACAAATATTTTCTCATTCTCAAATTGAATATAACCAGTGTCACCAACTTGTCCACCACTCTCAGCATAAAAAGGAGTCTTATCAAACACCAATTGAAAAACCTCTTTCTTTTTAATTATCTGCTTTCTGTATTTAACAATATTAATCTCTAATTCTGTTTTTTCATAACCAATAAACTCAGTAGTAATATTATCATTAAGCACCACCCAATCAGAAGATTCTTTGGCAGCATCGGTTCTAGAACGCTGTTTCTGTTTTTGCATTTCCACATCAAAACCAGCATTATCAACAGTCATATTATTCTCACTAAGAATAAGTTCTGTTAAATCTAAAGGAAAGCCATAAGTGTCATATAGCTCAAAAGCTACAGCACCGCTAACAACAGTTTCGTTTTTAGCTTTCTGTTCTTTAATAATCTTATTCAATAGATTTAGACCTAGCAATAAAGTATTAAGAAAAGTT
>QMPB01000012.1 GCA_003648395.1 Bacteroidota bacterium | reverse complement strand
CCCCATTCAAATTGTAACACATCTAATTCCTCATCGTATGCATTATGATTATACTCAAAAGGATATCCTGCAGAAATAACTGTACGTGCAACTTCTGCAAATACCGGAGAATTATCAAAACAAGGGTATGTATTTTGGGCATTATAAGGGAACATCTTTGCTCTTAATTTCCAATACGGCATACCCGTTACATTAGTGGCAGGATTTCTACAGCATGAACCCCAAGAGAATGTCCAACCTGATGCAGGTGGCACTCCACTAATTTGAATTGGTCCTGATCTATATACATATTCTGAAACAGCACCTGTATTATCTGCACCACTTAATTCAGCTCCAGCACAAGTAATCTCTGTAACGGTAGTACCACCAAAGCCACCAATATTACAATCTGGTGATAAGTCTTTTGGCCAACCAGCTAAAAGAGACATTGGTATATTTCCAGCAGGAGTAGTAGAATTTAAAGTTTGATAATTTGTAAAAAGAATACCTCCACACTCTCGATAAACTTTCATAGTAAAAATAAATTTACCAGCATTGGGTTGCCCGGTAGGAATACATTTCCATGTAATTTCACCACCCATATAATGACTTGCTTTCGCAAAATATGTACTTCCTGTTATCATCAGTAGTACAATCAATAATTTAAAAATTTTCATAGTTTATTATTATTTAATTACCAACATTTAATATATAAAAATTATCTTTATCAAAATATTTTTGCGCTAAAGCCTGTAGCTTTATTGCATCAATATTTTTTACTTCTTCAATATAATTATAATAGTATGAATAATCAATACTATTCATATTAACATTTACAAATTTAGCCATTAATGCAAAGCTACCATCAAACTGTCGTTGAAAACTACCTTGCAAATAATTTGTTACAGTATATAGCTCTTCTTTCGATATTTGTTCATTCTTTAATCTTTCAATTTCCTTTCTAATTTCCGAAATTGTATCATCTACAACTTCCGTTTTCACCTCTGTAGAAATAAAGAAAACCGCCTCTTTCCTAAACGAACTATGTGCAGCACCAATACCATAAGTATAACCTTTGTCTTCTCTAATATTACTCATCAAGCGACTACCAAAGTATCCTCCAAGAAATGTTGTAAGAATTCTTAATCCATTATAGTCTTCATGGTTTCGTCTTACACCCACAAAACCCATTCTTATGGCATTCTGAACAGAATCTTTCTTAGCTATAAAAGTATATTTATCAAGGCTAGGTTTAATTTTCCAATCTAGTTCAAGTTTTTGATTTTCTACTACTCGCATCCTTGCAAAAAGATTCTCCAATAGTTCAAGTTCTTCTTCTCCAAATTTACCTGCAATAAAAATTTTATGTTTACCATCTATATATGTATACTTATGATAATTCAACAAATCTTCGCTATTAATATTATCATAATCCTCTAATACCGAAAATACTCCATAAGGGTGATTTTCTCCAAAAAGTATTTTAGTAAAATTTTGTCGTGCTATAAAATCTACTTTTTGAGAATTAACCATAAACTCTTGTCTCTTTCGCGACAAATAAACCTCCAATTCTTCTTTCTTATAATCGGCATTCATTATTACGTCCTGAAGTAGAGGCAGCGTATCCTTAAGGTACTTATTTAAAGTATAAAGCGATACCGATGCAGTATCTCTTGTTATTTTAGTTTCGAAAGAAGCCCCAAAGTAATCAATTTTTTCAGCTAAATCAGCTGAAGAATAATTAGTTGTAGACTCTGTAATCATAGCATTAGCCGCACTAGCAACTAATGGCTTTGGTGAGTAGGACGTACCCGCTCCATCAAAAACAAATTCTACTTTCAATAAATTTTGATTGTCATTATTAAAAACAAATACCTCAGTACCATTTGATAGTTCATAGCGCATTGGCATAGTTATATCAACCGACTCTATCGGGTTTATTTTTGGGGCTTTATGTCTGTCTAATCCTATTGTCATTAATATCTTATATTATCTAATTACTGTTACCTGACCTTTTTTAATATGGTCATATCCCAAAGCATCTGTATACTCTGCATGGTAAAAAAACATTCCTGATTTTACTATACCACCTTTATATGATCCATCCCATGAGTCGTCTATATTAGTTGTTTCAAATACTTTATTTCCTAATTTATCAAACACAAACATTCTCATCTTTATAATACCACTACCTTCTGCTTTAAAATAATCGTTCTGCCCGTCACTATTTGGAGTAAATGCTGATGGAATAAATAAAGCACTGCAATTCCTATCAACATTAACAGTATACTCATGAATGGCGCTATTACCTTTGCCGTCGGTAACTGTTACAATGTATATTGAATTCTCAGTAGGCGATACTATAGTCCTATTTGAGATGCTACCATCATTCCATCTATAAAAATAACCATCCTCTACTTCAAGTATAGCATCCTCACCAAAGCATACATTTTGATTATCACCAAATTTAACTCTAAAAGTATCTACAACAACAGCTATAACCTCTTCATCAATATTATATTGCTCTTCCTTTTTTACATCTTCCGCATTAGGCTCTGAAACCACAACAAATATAGGATCTTGGCTTTCAATTACTGATTTTTCTATTGGTTTTTTTACTTCCACAACTTGTTTATTTTGCTCATCTTTAATCTCAGCATCGCTGGCTGAAGTTATATTCTCTTTAATCTTTACAATAGGAGTTAAACTTGTTTGTGGGGATTTTATTTCTTCTTTAGCAGCAATACTATTCTTTGTATCAACACTCTTCTCATCAGAATCAAGAATACTAATAGCATCCTTATTAATCTCTTGATTTTCTGGCTTAATTACATGATTATCATTTATTATCTTATCGTTATTAGGTAAAGCAAAATAAGATGCTATTGCAATTGTTGCAATTACAACTACACTCGCAGCAATCTTATATATGGTAGTATAATTATTTACATTATGCTTAGGAATATTACTATTCTCAATTTTAACCCACAAATCGCCATCAGGCTTCACTTCATAATTATAAAGTGAATCTTTAAAAAATTGCCCTATGTTTTTGTTTGTAGATTTCAAAACTATAAATCTATATTATGTATATTAAGCATTTGTTGTAATTTCAATCTAGCTTTTCGCAGTTGAGATTTAGAAGTATTCTCAGAAACGCCAAGTTGCTCACCAATTTCTCTATGGCTATAACCTTCTATTTCGTATAAGTTAAACACTAATCGGTATCCAGCCGGTAAAGACTGTATCATTTTTAGCATATCTTCTACTTGTAAATGGTCATAAGTCTGTCTTTCATCAGCTATTCTCTCAAGAGTTTCATCAATGTCCACATGGTAATAATGTTTTAAATTTTTACGATGCATATTTAATGATGTATTAACCATTATTTTTCTAATCCAACCTTCAAAAGAACCTTCACTACGAAATTTTTCAATGTTTGAAAAGACCTTAACAAATCCCTCCATTAGAGCGTCTTGCGCTTCATTTTTATCTTGAAAATATCTCATACAAACTCCAAGCATTTTTGGAGCATACTGTTCAAATAACAACTTCTGAAAACGTGGATTATTACGTTTACATTCCCTTACCAATTTTCTTTCCGAAGTCATCAATTTGAAAGTAATTCGCCATCAAGACACACCATATCAAAATATAGTTGCCTATAAAAAAAGCTAGTTTCTAATTATGTATAAATTCATTTGTTATAATCTGCGAAAATATGAATTTTTGCCTTTAAGTTTAAATATACTTAATTTAATGTTGGCCATAAAAAATACACAAAATATACTGACAGTACGGTTTATTCTATATTTATTGTAATAAAGTAATAATAATCAGTATTTAACACAATCTATTCTCCTTGATAATACTACTAAAAAAACAATAAATATTACTATAAAAATTACAAATAGAAAAAAAAATGAGAAAGGTCATATAACTAATTGTTTTAGACACTACTACTGTAATTTATAATAATTCTACATACTAATACTATATACTGTATTATAAGCAGTTACGTCACTTTAAACAAACTAAACAAAAGCCTTAAATACTTGATTAACTATAAATTAACGACTTAGTCGAGTTTGTTAACAAATCTTAAAAACAAACACTCTATTTATTATCTTTGTGCAGTAGATTAATATAAAACTACATAGTAATTAGGAATAATTTAGATAATAATATAAAACTTATGAAAACTACCAGACGACAATTTATTAAGATTGCTGGAGCTAGTACCGCGGGTATGGCTATTGCAGGGTCTGTTTTGGGGTCGGTTCAGAAAGTTAGTGAAGCAGTGCATGTAAAAAAAGACATGCTTGATAGCGAACTAACTCGAACTCCTACTTATTGTGAGGTATGTTTCTGGAAATGTGCTGCTTGGGTTTATAAAGATAAAGAAGGCAACATTAAGAAACTTATTGGTAATGACGAAGACCAGCATGCAAGAGGAAAACTTTGCCCTCGTGGAACAGGTGGTTTGGGAATGTACGAAGATGAAGATCGACTTAAAAAACCTTTGATTCGTAGAACTGATGCAAATGGAAAACAATATTATGAAGAGGCTGAATGGGATGTTGCTTTGGATTATATTGCCAATAAAATGAATGGTATTAAAAAAGACTATGGTAAAGAAAACATGGCTCTTTTTGTACATGGTGCTCCTGCCAAACATTTTGAATACTTATTTAAAGCATTTGGAAATGAAAACCATGCTGAGCCAGCTTATGCACAATGTGCAGGCCCTCGTGAGGCAGGATTCTTTGCTACCTTTGGATCAGGAGTTGGTTCTCCAGAACCTGCTGATATGCAAAACTCAAAATGCATTGTCTTTATAGGTAATCATATTGGAGAAAATATGCACAACTCATTTGTGCAGGAAGTTTCTACTGCAATTGATAATGAAGCAAAAATCATTGTTGTTGATCCTAGATTATCTACTGTAGCATCAAAAGCCACACATTGGCTAGCTATTAAGCCTGGTACAGATATGGCTTTATTATTAGCATGGATGCACGTATTAATATATGACAATATTTACGATAAAGAATATATAGACAAATACGCTTATGGCTTTGAGGAGCTTAAAGCACATGTTGCAAATTACACTCCAGAATGGGCCGCTGGTATTACAACAATTAACCCTGAATTAATTCGTAAATCAGCTCACACAATGGCTGCTGCGTCTCCTGCGTCGGTTATTCACCCAGGTCGTCACACTACATGGTATGGTGATGATACACAAAGAGAAAGAGCAATGGCTATGATTAATGCACTACTTGGTGCTTATGGCCGAAGAGGTGGAATGTATATGGGAGTTAAGCAAAAACTACCTAAATACCCAGTACCTGCTTTCCCTCATCCACATTGGAGCTGGCAAGATATCACAAAACCAAAATTTAAGAATGCAGCTGTTGGTCTTACTAACGTATTAATAGAAGCTAGTCTTCCTGAGTTTGATAAGAAACATCAAATTAAAGGTTGGTTTATAGCAGGTACTAGTGTTATAAATACAATTCCTGACAGAATTAAGATGTTTAAAGCAATAGAAAACCAAGAACTAATTGTAGTTGTTGATACTATGCCAATGGAAATGACAGGTTATGCTGATGTAGTACTTCCTGAATCTACATACCTAGAACGTCATGACTATAGTAGAGCTGGTAAAAACAGAGTAGCACAAGTTGCTTTCCGTATGCCTGCCGTTGAAGCCAAGTATGATTCAAAACCTGCATGGTGGATGGCTAAAGAACTTGGACATAGATTAGGATTAGAAAAATATTATCCATGGAAGAATCTTGAAGAGGTTCTTGACTGGCAATTTAAACAAGTGGGTTCTTCATTAGAAGAGATGAAGAAGATTGGTGTTAAAACCTTCCCTTCTACAGAACCAATTTACCTTTTACCTGGTGAGGATTACGAATTCAATACCAATACTGGTAAAATAGAACTATACTCTACAGATTTTGCAGAAAAAGGATATGATGCAATGCCTAAGTTTACTAGGCACGATTCACCAGATCCTGGTTTTTATCACTTAGTTTATGGTAGAGCTCCTATGCATACTTTTGGTAGAACTCAAAATAATCCGTACCTATACGATTTATACGAAACTAACAGTATATGGATTAACCCACGAACTGCTAAATTATGGGGAATTGAAAACAACTCTGATATTTGGTTGAAAAACCAAGATGGAGTTATTAGTGAATTTTCTACAAAAGCACGATTAACTGAGCGTATTCGTCCTGATTCAATTTATATGGTACATGGATTTGGCCATACAAACAAGAAACTATCTAGAGCTAGAGGTCGTGGAATTAATGATATTCCTTTAATTACAAAAATTAAAGTTGACCCAATAATGGGTGGAACAGGAATGCGTAATAATTTTGTAACTTTTGTATTAGAAGAACCTAGTAGAGAAGAAATAATTGCAGCTGCTGATTGGAAAGCAAATGCTGCTAAGAAAAAAGAAGCTTCGGAAAATAAAAAGAAGGAAACAGAGAAGAAAAGTGAAGCTAAAAAAGAACATACAAAGGAAACACACACTAAAGAGGAGGCTAAATCATGAGGTATGCAATGGCAATGGATACGAGAAAATGCGTCGGATGCTCCGATTGTGTAGTCGCGTGCCAAACAGAAAACAATGTCCCATTAGGGTTTTGTAGAGACTGGATAGTTGAAGCTGTAAAAGGCACCTATCCTGATACTGTACAAATGCATTTCAAATCAGAGCGTTGTATGCATTGCGAGAATACACCATGTGTACGTACTTGCCCTACTGGAGCAAGCCACGTTATTGAAGGTGGTATCGTAAAGGTTACACATGATGAGTGTATTGGTTGTGGAGCATGTATTGAATCTTGCCCTTACGATGCACGTTATGTTCATCCAGATGGCTATGTTGACAAATGTACTTTCTGCGATCACCGATTGGAACAAGGACTTAATACAGCATGTGTGGATGTTTGCCCTACAAGTTGTTTAATATTTGGCGATTTAGATGATCCTAAAAGTGATGTATCTATCATATTAAAAGAAAAAGATTGGTACGTTCTAGCACCTGAAGCAGGAACAAATCCTCAATTATATTTTTTAAAGTAAAAACATAAATCAATATGGAAGAAATAATAAATGTAAGTGGCAGGGCAGTACCACATATATATCCTCATTTAGAAATATGGGGAGGCCCAATAGCGCTTTATCTGTTTTTTGGAGGACTCGCAGCAGGATTGCTATTTTTCTCTAGCTTCTTTTATCTAAAAGGCAAAGCTGATACTATGCCTATGACAGTAAAAGTAGCGCCAATAATTGCACCAATCATCATTATTCTTGGACTAATGTTGTTATTATACGATTTACATCATATATTGTATTTCTGGCAATTATTCCTACATTTCAGAATTGAATCTCCTATGTCGTGGGGAGCTTGGACATTATCTGTGATAATGATACCTGCTATTCTATGGCCTTTGAGTTATCTTGATGATATTATTGAATACCTAAAAGAGAATAAATCCAATTGCAAAATGATAGGGCTTCTTGAGTGGGCAAATAACCTAATTAAGAAATTACCTGTTTTACCAACAATAATGGATATCTTTATTAAGAACCGTGCATTAGTTGCATATGTTACAATAGGTTTGTCAATTGTACTTGGTGTTTATACTGGTATTCTATTATCTGCATTTAACGCACGTCCATTATGGAATACTGCAATACTAGGACCTCTGTTTTTAACATCAGGGGTAAGTACAGCAGCTGCATTATTAATGTGGATGAGTAACGACCATAAAGAAAGAACTTTATATAGCAAAATCGACTTAATGTTAATTGCAATAGAGTTATTCTTTATAGTACATATGTTTATGGGTTTCCTTTCAAGTGGAATTGCGCAAGTAGAAGCTGCACAATTACTATTAGGCGGACCTTATACAGTTGTATTTTGGGTATTAGTAGTTGGCATGGGATTAGTACTTCCTGCAATATTAGAAATTATGGAACTTCGTGGATATCATATTCCAATAGCTATTCCTGCTTTCTTAATATTAATGGGAGGTTTACTATTTAGATTTATAATGGTGTATGCTGGACAGGCATCAGGATTCAATATTCTTTAACCTTAAAATTCTTAATAATTATTATGGAAGATAAAAGCAAAAAATTTATGAACCCATACCTAGCTGGAATATTCATTGGCATATTTATGGTATTGGCATATTATTTCTCAGGAGAGGGACTTGGAGCCAGTGGCGCACTTAAGTCTGTCGTGGTTGCTACTGTAGATGCAGTAAACCACGATTATGCAAGCAATGCGAGCTTCTTTAAAGCTAGAGTTGGCGGGGAACATTCTCCTGCCAAAACATGGTTAGTTTTTGAAGTGCTAGGCGTTATTGTAGGAGCTATTATTTCGGCAGCCTTTGCTGGGCGATTAAAAATGGAAATAGGAAAAGCACCTAAAATAACCAATAATAAACGATTAATCTACGCCTTAATAGGTGGTGCATTATTTGGTATTGGATCGCAATTAGGTAGAGGATGTACATCAGGTATGGTAATGTCGGGAATGGGTGTTTTATCCCTAAGTGGCTTTATTGGACTTATTGCAATCTTTGGCGGCGGTTATATTATCGCATATTTCTTTAGAAAACTTTGGATATAAACTTTTTAAAAAATTAATAAACTATGGGACCATTATTTCCTCAGGAGCTAATAAGCGAAGAAATTAATATTTTAATTGGTTTTTTCATCGGCATAGGCTTTGGCTTCTTTTTAGAGGCTGCCGGATTTACTAATACACGAAAACTTGCTGGCGTATTTTATGGCTACGACTTTGTTGTATTAAAAGTATTCTTCTCAGCAGCAATTACTGCTGCTATAATTATGTTCTTTCTAAATCATTATGGAATTATGGACATAAACCTAACATTCTATCCGCAAACATACTGGATACCAACATTAATTGGTGGATTTATTATGGCGTTTGGATTTATTATTGGAGGCTTTTGCCCCGGAACAAGTATCTGTGCTGCTGTAACTGGTAAAATTGATGCAATGATTTTTGTTCTTGGTGCAATTATAGGTATCTTTGGATACGCATTTTCTTTTGACCTATTATGGAAAGACCTTCGTAATAGTGGAGCTATGGGAAGAGTAAATATTGCAGAATGGATGGGAATTAGTGATGGATTGTTTATTCTATTACTTACAATTATTGCTGCAGTAGCATTCTTTGCTGTTTCAATCATTCAAAAGAAGGTTGTAGCTAGTACTAATTATAAACTTTAAAAATTAGATTAAATGAACAAAATAAGTATACTTTTTGTCGTACTGCTAGTTATTGGAGCTTTTGGAGTATTCATTATCGATTCTACACAGAAAGAACCTTTTGAGAAAGTACAACCTTGCGATTTAATTGATATTATATCGCAAACAAACAAATATGTAACCACTGATGAGTTAGCTCGTAAAATGATGTCTGATGACCCAACTATCATGTTGATAGATTTAAGGACAAAAACAGAATTTGATAAATATAGCCTATCTGGTGCAATCAATATTCCATTAGAAAACCTTGCTGACAAACAATACAAAGAGGTATTGGATCAAGATGTAAGAACTATTATCTTATATTCCAACAGCTCTGACTTAGCAGTTAAAGCATGGATGTTAACAAGCAGACTAACTTATAAGAATATTTACATTCTTAAAGGAGGTCTTAATAGGTGGGTAGAAACGATTCTAAAACCTAAAGAACCTAAAGAAACAGCTCTTAGAACAGAGTTTGAAATGTATAGTTTTAGAAAAGCTGCTAGTTATTATTTTGGTGGTGGATCAACTGTTGGAGAAACTGTTATTAAGAAAAAAACTAGTTTACCTATTAAACGTAAGAAAAAATCTGCAGCTGGTGGCGGTTGTGATTAATATATACATACTATGAAAAAATATCTTGTAATAATAATAATAAGCATTATTGCCCTTACGTCATGTACTAAGGAGCAACGACGATTTAAACTCACTGTAGAAGAGGCTTCTAAGCAGGCTGTGGACCAAGCATATGTATTGTCTCCACAACTACTAGCTGATATCCTTTATTCTGGAAGTGATTTGGCTACGTATAAATTTATTGACCTTAGAAACCCTTCTAAATTTGAGAATGGTCATATTGAAGGAGCAATTAATATTCCTTTTAGAACGATGAATAAGAACAACAACTGTAAAACATTCATTGACCAAGGTAGAGTAAATATTATTTATGGAGAATCAACTGAGCAGGCAATTTTTGCAGGTTTCTTTCTTCAGCAACTAGGGGTAAAAAACTATTTTATTATTTTAGGAAGTTATGATTTTATTAAAAATAATATTATAGATAACTATAATATATATTCTGCGCATTACAACCCTGAAATAGTTCAGTATGATTATGCTAAAATAGTTTCTGAGACTTCCGGCGCACAAAACTATTCTGCAAAAACTAAAAAACCTACAGGAACTGCTACTTTTAAACGTAAAAAGAAAAGTGCTGCTGGTGGTGGATGTGATTAATTAATAATAAATATTAAATAGATGAAAAACCTAAATAAATATATAGCATTTGTACTACTAATATCTGTAGTAGCAATTACATCATGCTCTAGTGAACCTTTAGAAAGTAAGGCTGCAAAAATAGATATTCCTAAAATATCTAATCAATCAGAAGCCCTTCTAAACTTATTTACAAATAGTGGTGATTATATAAATGGTGTAGCCTCACCATACCTAATTAGTGCTGAAGATGTAAATGATTATAAAGATAATTATCTACTTTTGGATACTCGCTTTCACGAAGATTATGTTAATGGGCATATTGATGGAGCAATTAATGTTGATCGTGAGATGCTTATTGATTTCTTGAAATCAATAAATATATATCAGTATCACAAAGTTGTAATTATTGACAATACGGGTCAAGCTGCAGCATATATTACAAGCATGCTAAGAGCAATTGGCTATGGTTCAACTTATGCAATGAAGTACGGTATGAGTGCTTGGAATAGTAAGGTAACAAATCAGTGGAATAAAAACATTGGTAATAAATACGACAATTATTTAACATCTGAACCTACTAAGAAGAATAAAAAAGGAGCCTACCCTGCTATTAATACTAAAGGTAGAACAATTTCTGAAATTTTAGAATTAAGAGCTGAGAAAGAAATTGAACATAATTTTGCTATTACTATTGATAAGCTAATGGAAAATTACAAAGACTATTATGTAGTTAATTATGTTTCAGAAAGTAGGTATAATATTAAACATTTGAAAGGTTCCACTTGGTATCAACCAAAAAAGAGCATGAATATTAATAGTGACTTATCAACTCTACCTACCGACAAAAAAATAGTAGTATACTGTTATATTGGTCATCAAGGGTCTTCTTTAGTTGCATATTTAAGGTTGCTAGGTTATGATGCTTATAGTTTAAGATATGGAGTTAACAGCTTTATGTATAACTATTCTGTAAAGAACAAATGGCCTACATATAACGAGAAGAATGTTGTTATGAATTACGAATTAGTTTTAGGTGAAGTACCAAGTAAAGAAGTAAAAGCAAAAGCTAATAAAATAATTAATCCAGACCTTAACTTTAAACATCATGAGGTTGTACTCCCTGATCCAAGTGAAGTATGTGATTAATACTTAAAAAATATACTGTAATAAAAAAGAAGGAGCTTATTCCTTCTTTTTTTTGCACTAAAATTTATAATAATACGCATTGTATTTTTGTTATTCATATAACATATATCTTACTAGTTTTAAAAGTATTAATTCTCATTATTCTACTGTTCAAGCTATTACATACAGTATATAGCGTTATTCAAGAAAAAGCATTTTTATACTAAACAATTATTAAATAAGAACATAACTTATATTCTATTTCAAATTGTAACATCTTTATATAAGCTATTAAAAGCAGCTAAGTTATAGAATTACATTTGATACTTTAATAACCCAAAAATAATCTGAAGATTAACAAAATAAAAAAAAATTAAGCTTCAGTACAATAATAATTGTAAATACTATTAGTATGAAAAAATTTATCCAAATACTATTGGTTATAATAATTCCTGAGATAATTATTTTCTCTCTAATTGCCACTTATAACCCCGATATAGTAACAATGCCCTTTGATAATTCTAAAATCCAGCGAGTTCAAAAGGATTCATTTCCTGCTGATCACTCTAAATTTGAAGAATTACAAAAAGATTTCAAAACAGGCCAAGAGGTTACTGAAGCTTGTATTGAATGCCATACCGAAAGAGGTAAGGAATTTATGAAGAATGAACACTGGAAATGGGTAAAGAAAGACACATCTATCACTGGTGAAATTCTTGAGCTAGGGAAAGAGAATGTTCCTAATAATTTCTGTATAGGTGTTAACTCAAACGAAAAGTTATGCTCTAAATGCCATGCTGGATATGGTTATGGGGGTGAGAATTTTGACTTTACTGATCAAAACAATATTGATTGCCTAGCTTGTCATGATAATACAGGAACATACAAAAAAGGCAAAGGTGGTGATCCTGCAGCTAGTGTAGATCTTGCTATGGTGGCTCAACATATTGGATTCCCAAACAAGGAGAATTGTGGTAGTTGTCATTATAAAGGTGGCGGAGGAAATAACGTTAAGCACGGTGATTTAGAAATTGCACTTAATAGTTGTTCAAGAGAAGTAGATGTACATATGAATAAAGACATAAATATACAATGTACAGAATGTCATACTACACATAACCATAATATTTCTGGTAATGTATATACTGTTTCTACATCAAATAAGAACAGAACAACATGTACTCAATGTCACACTACTACACCACACAAAAGTGTTACTCTTAATAATCATTTTGCACAAATAGCATGTCAAACATGTCATATTCCTACTTATGCTAAAGTTAATCCTACTAAAGTAGATTGGGATTGGTCAACAGCAGGAAAAATGAGAGATGGCAAGCCATACCATGAAGAAAGAGAAATATCAGAGGATTCAACATGGGAATATGGAAGTAAGCATGGAACAGGAATATTTGCTAAAAATTTAGAGCCCGATTATGTTTGGTTTAACGGCAATAGCGATATTCATATGTTTGACGATAGAATTACAGAATCCCCATTAGTTTTGAATAAATTATTAGGGTCTTATGACGACAATATTGAACCTTCTGATCCAGAGCATCCTTCTAAAATATATCCTGTTAAGATAATGAGAGGCAAGCAAATATATGATTACAACTATAAGACTCTTATTCAGCCCCATACATTTGGACCTAAAGGTAGCGGAGCTTATTGGAGTGATTTTGACTGGAATGAATCTGCTAGAACAGGAATGAATAAACTTGGAAAACCTTATAGTGGTAAATTTGATTTTGTTGCTACCGAAAGCTATTGGCTATTAAACCATATGGTATCGCCAAAAGAAGAATCTCTATCATGCGAAAACTGCCATAGTAGAGATAGTAGACTTGCCAAACTTGACGGATTTTACCTTCCGGGCAGAGATAAGAATAACTATATTGAAATTGGTGGAATACTATTTATTATAATTACTGTATTAGGAGTTATGGCGCATTCAGCTCTACGAATTTTATCGAAGAAAAAACATATCTAATTAAAGAAAAAATAAGACAATGAAAAAAGTATATATATATAGACGGTTTGAAAGATTTTGGCACTGGACACAAACACTTATCATTCTAACATTAGCACTAACAGGATTTGAAGTTCATGGGTCATATAATCTTATGGGCTTCGAAAAAGCTGTTATGATTCACGATAATGCAGCATACACATATATGGCATTATTACTATTAATTTTCTTTTGGTTATTTATTACTGGAGAGTGGAGAATGTATATGCCAACAAAAAAGAAAATATTTAAACAAGTAAAATACTATGTTCATGGTATTTTTAATGATGAGGAACACCCTACTCATAAAACTATGTTTAATAAGTTTAATCCTTTACAAAAAGCAACATATTTTGGCTTAGAGTTTATTATTATACCATTAATGGTCGTATCTGGCTTCTTATATATTTACTTTGCTGATTCACTATTAGGTCATAATGGATATGCGCTAGAACCTATTGCCTTTATTCATGTAGGTGGAGCTTTTATTCTTGTTGGGTTTATTATAGCACACGTATATCTAACTACTACTGGCTATAAACCACTATCTGCAGTTAAAGCAATGATTACAGGTTGGGAAGAGATGTCCGACGAAGAGGCTGAAGTAGCTGTAAGAGCAAATATTCATATGTTAATGCGCTTTTCGCAACGTAAGATTATGAATGCAGAAGGAGTAGAAGACGATACATTATTTGATGAATCTTTAAGCCAAGAAATTGATCATACTAAAGCTATGATGATTGATTTTCAGAAAAAACTTAAGGAATCTAACGTTGGTTATTTCAAAATAGATATTAATGGAAATTATATTGAGGTAAACGATGTCTGGCTAAAATTATACTCTACTACAGATATTGGAAATCCTATTGGCAAACATATGGGGCTTAATAGAACAGAAGAAGACAAGAAATCTGTAGAGAAAATTTTTAATAAGATTTTGCAAGGGAAAACAGTAACTGGTAACCTTGTTGGACGATACAATGTTGATGGAAGTGTTAGCTACCATACAATATCTGCTAGCCCAACATACAAAAATAATAAAGTATCAGGATTAGAAGGTTATATTATTGATAAATCTTAGTAATTTTATACAATACATATGTAAAAGAAGCTATCTAAAAAGGATAGCTTCTTTTTTGCTAAAAAATACAAATATCTATAAATTAGATCTTTATAATATATCCTATTCGATTCTTTCATAATAAACTAACATTCCTCATAAAATAATACATAAAAAGTCTAAGCGCTAAATAACAACTGTCATTTACTGTTTGCGAAATAACACTGTTATCGTATTATCTTTGATGTGAAATTAATAACAATAAACATATGAAACGAATATTATACATTTTTTCTATTGTGATTATCCCACAATTTATTGTGTATATGATTATTACACGAACAGATAATCAATGCATAGTAAATAAGGAAGAAACAACAGAAATCAAATTAGAAAATTACACTAGGAAGGCCGACAAAATTATTATGACGGTTGCTGATCACTCAAAATTTGAGATATTACAGCAGGAATTTGAAAGGCCACAAGATGTAACATTAGCATGTTTGAGTTGCCATACAGAAAGGCATCATGAACTAATGGCTAATAATCACTGGACATGGGACAGAGAAGAAAAACTTGCAGGCAGAGATACTGTTGTTAGCTTAGGTAAAAAGAATATTATCAATAATTTCTGTATAGGAATTAATGGTAGTGAAAAAACTTGTGTTAGATGCCATATTGGATATGGATGGGAAGACAAGAGTTTTGATTTCACTAAGAAAGAGAATATTGATTGCTTAGTATGTCACGATCAAAGTGGAATGTATTTAAAAGCAAAAGGCGCAGCAGGCTACCCTGTCGAAGGATTAAACTTAAATATTATTTCACAAAGTGTAGGTTCTCCTAAGCGAGAAAATTGCGGAATATGTCACTATTGGGGTGGCGGAGGAAACAATGTTAAACATGGTGATCTTGATAAGGCTATGAATTCTTGTTCTAAAGATATAGACATACATATGGCAATTGATGGTGAGGACATGAGCTGCATAGCATGTCATACAACAGAAAACCACGTAATAAAAGGTAAGGCTTATGCTTTATCATCAGAGAATAAAAACAGAGCAACTTGTGAGCAGTGTCATACCGAAGCACCACACAATGATAAAGTATTAAATAATCACGGCGACAGAATTGCTTGTCAAACATGTCATATACCAGAATATGCAAAAGCCAACTCTACCAAAATGGTTTGGGATTGGAGTACTGCTGGAAGACTTAATGAAGATGGCAGTCAAATTCATGAAGCTGATGCCGATGGAAATCATAATTACCTAAGTATAAAAGGAACATTTGTATATGACGACCATGTAAAACCTGAATATATATGGTTTAACGGACTTGCAGATCACTTATTAATAACAGATAGTATTGTAGATATTCCTGTACAAATGAATACTTTAATGGGTTCGTATAATGACAAAGGTGCAAATTGCGAATCA
Organism: Bacteroidota bacterium; assembly: GCA_003648395.1. Next base: position 4,081 of record QMPB01000012.1, on the reverse strand, counting down.
ACTACTTGTTCAAAAATATGGCCTGTAAAGATTCATAGAGGAAAACAACCCTGGGATCCTATTCTGAGAAAAATAGTACAACCAAAACTATGGTCTCCTAATAAAGGTGATAGTGCATATTGGGTTGATTTCGATTGGAACAATGCTATTATAGCCGGAATGAAATATACAGGACTTCCTTATAGTGGAGAATATGATTTCGTAGAAACAGAGATGTATTGGCCGCTAAATCACCAAGTATCTTCTGCCGACAAATCATTGAAATGTATAGATTGCCATACTAGTAGTACAGATGGAAGATTGGCTGAACTTAAAGGCTTTTATTTGCCAGGAAGAAACCATTATGATTTCATAGAATATATAGGAATTCTATTAGTATTACTAACAGCAGCTGGTGTAACTATACATGGTGGAATTAGAATAATACTAAGAAAGAATTGCCTGCACAAGAAAGAATAATCAGCATAAATTGAAATAAACATTAATAATTAAATAATTCAATTTAAATAATTAGAAAGAATGAAAGTATATATATATAAAGGATTTGAGAGGTTTTGGCATTGGACCCAAGTTACACTGATAGTAATGCTAGCCTTAACAGGCTTCGAAATACATGGTTTTTATGAGTTATTTGGGTATAGAGACTCCGTAATGATTCATGATAGAACAGCATGGGCATTCTTAGCACTAATAGTATTTGCAATATTTTGGCATTTTACAACTGGCGAATGGAAGCAGTATATACCAACCGTAAAACTTGTAAAGGAACAAGCTGAATATTATATAACAGGAATTTTCAAAGGGGCTGAACACCCAACGAATAAACTTGTTTATAATAAGTTTAATCCACTACAACGCTTGATTTATTTAGGCTTAAAATTATTGGTTATTCCAGTGATGGTAGTTTCAGGATTTGCATATATGTATTTCAACTATCCTAATGAGACATACGTATTAGGAAGTTTGGGCCCAGTAGCCGCAATTCATACTATGGGTGCATTTTTTCTTGTAGTATTCATTATTGCTCACGTATACCTTACTACAACAGGTCATAAACCTCTTTCAAGCATACAAGCAATGATAACTGGCTGGGAAGAGATGAGCGAAATGGAAGCTAAAGAAATGGTAAAAAGTGAGATGGAGTACAGCTTGAAAGTTGCTAAACATAATCTAATAGGTAGTAAAGATAGAAGTAAATTTCTAGATGAAGCATTACAAGAAACTGAAGAAAAACTTGGTGTAAAAAATAGATTACACGATGTATTATCAAGCAGTGGTGCAGGGTATTTTAGACTTGATAAAAATGGTGATTATATAGAAGTAAATAAAGCATGGGCAAATCTTTACAAATATAACTCTGAAGAGGAAATTATTGGTAAAAACTTTAGTCTATCACGCTCAAAAGATTCTTTTGCTCAGTTAAAAGAAACCTTTGACAAAGTATTAACTGGAGAAACAGTAGAACACGGTTTAGTAATTAGACGCTGTAAGGATAGATCTATTGGTTATCATACTTTAACAATGACTCCTTTTATGAAAGAAAATAAAATAGTGGGTGTGCAGGGTGTTATTATAAATATAGATAGAGATAAGGCCTCAAAACTTCAATGGGATAACGAATAAATTATAATTAAGATAATATAAACAGATAAAATTAAGACAAGATGAAATACAATTTATTAATTAAGATACCATTATTATTAAGCATCATATTTATAATATCGTGCAATAATAATGAAGTAAAACACTATAATAGTGTTGATGAGATGGTTGCAGAAGCAAAACTAAAAGTTGAATTTATTGAAGTTGAAGAACTGCACGGCTTATTAGACACTGCTGATGTCCTAGTTATTGATGTTAGAGAAGGTTATGAGTATAATCCTGGATATATTCCTGTGGCAATAAACATTCCTCGTGGTGTTATTGAATTTAAAATGGGGAATGATATCTTTTGGGAAAACCAAATGCTCTACCCTCCTCTTAAAGAAGGACCAATAGTTCTTGTTTGCAAAAAAGGACATAGAAGTATCCTAACCATTAATACACTAAAACAATTGGGATTTACTGATGTAAAGTATCTTAAAGGTGGATTTAAAGCTTGGGAAACTAAGTATCCATTGGAGCAAGAAAAAAATCTGGAGCAAGTACACGATACTGGAGCTGAAGTTGGGGGTTGCTAAGCAATACCTACTTCACAAATTCAAAGCCTCTAAATTATTTATTTAGAGGCTTTTATATTTCCAAAGTTAAGTTTAATTACTAGATGCAATTTTTAAGGAGATTCTTATAATTAAATATTTTATTGTAGTTTATTATTTTCAGTATTTTAGAATATAATGAAGCAACTACACCTACTACAGTTTGATAATTTTTTGACTAAAAGAGGCGTTTACTGCCCTTATAATATACATTCCACTTTTTAGTTCAGAAATATCGACAGCACTATTATTTGTACTAACTCTAAAAGCTTTTACTATCTGCCCATCTATGGAATAAATCTGAAATTCAGTACACAATATTCCTTCTTGTGCTATCGATATAATATCCTCTGCGGGATTAGGTAACACACGAATTCTAAATTCTGATTTTTTATCATTAAAACCTATTGTACTTGGTGTTACTGTTAAATAATAACGATAAGTATTTCTTGCATTATATGGGCATGCATCATCCTGCACAGTAACATTGAAAGAATATGGCTGATCTCTGACATCAGATGCTTGAGGTACCCAAGATAAAATTCCATAAACAGAATCAGTATTATTATTGTATGTTTGAAAGCTGGCATTTTGAATTCCCTGATCCCAACTAAGCTCACAATTATTCCACAATCCACCAACTATTGAATCCAAAACATTGATTCTAAAATTAGATTGCACCTCTTCCTCAATGCTTGCATTAAATGAATTAGACAATGTATCAAAACCACAACTCAGGCAAGTATCTATTCCAGATAGCATAGGAACTAAATTATATGAAGTATAAACAATCAAATCCACTGACCGTGTTATACTACCAATTAATTCATAACTACCATTTATTTCTCTGTACTCCTTTACAATAATGCCATAAGCTGATTTAATATTAGAATAAGATTTCAGTTTCATATCTCCATTTTGTGGGTCAATCATGCAATATCCATTTAAGAATTGTGTAGGGCTATAAGGGGAGACGTATGTGAGAGAATTTGAAAAGCCATTCAATATTGCAGTGAATGAATATACTAAACTATCACCATCCTGTTCTACTACACTATTCTCAAATTGCTGATAATAACATTTTTGCATCACAGCTTTTGCATATTTATCAAATTCTGGAGAATTATTGGATGCAACAATTTGATTGTTCAAAGTAGCATTTACAGTATATCCCCCATTAAACATGAATATATCATGAGTACAGCTCCCACATCCACTCGTATATGAGAATACCCAATCAGGACTTGGAGGCAAGGTAATACTTGATGTTTCGTATAGGTATACCGAAACGCCATATGCATTTCCACCATTACAAGTAGTAGGCTCAGAACTGCAACTATAAGTAACTTCATTTACATTATATGAAATTTTGTTTGCTGTTGCTATACAATTGTAGCTTGGATTTGTTATACTTGAACAAACTATTGAAATGGTTTCAGGAGCTTGTTGCCCTTGACAATTACGATAAAAAACTACTGATAGTTTATATCCATTCCCCGCAATATGATCATAGCTTATTTCAGCTCCACTAAAAAACTGAGAAAATGATGGATTTGTATTAAATAAAAATAATAAGATTATTGTACGAGCAATTAATTTCGAAATCATGATTGATATATTAGTTAATTAAAGTCCCAACTATTTAGATAACTTTCTGAAAAATCAAATATACAATTTATTCAACTATTATTTACATAACAATCAGGCAAATATTATGTTTTGTTAATAATTATTTACATATTTATCTGATTTTCTTATATTTATAAAATATATAATGATACGGCTATATTACGGCAAACCAAATAAGCAATGACTTAAATCTATCTTGATATTAATATAAGTAGCACCTTCTCCACTTACCTTTTAAGAATATTTGCATCACT